>PBTE01000186.1 GCA_002726515.1 Planctomycetaceae bacterium
ACGGCGACGTCGACCTGAGCGACTACAACACACTGGCTAGTGGCTTTGCTCCCACCGGTTACTCCGGAGCCGCTGGCGTTCCTGAGCCGTCCTCGATGGTTCTGTGCATGCTTGGCTTGGTGTTCGGAAGCGGGATTGCCTTTTGCCGCAAACGACTCTGGTCGTAAAAAGCTAGGCTTGTAACTAGTCTATAAATCGGGGTGGGGTCTTCAGACCCCACCCCTTTTTTATTTCATAAGCAGTACGAACTGGGAACGAGGGCTCGTCCAGCAACGCCCCAGGCGCCGTCCCGGACGTTTGCGGTGGGGTCCGCGACGGCTACGCTCCGGGTTTGTACGGACAAACTACTCCCCTCTCCCTCACCGAACCCAGTCGATCTTATGGACGTCCAGCATACCATGGTGTGTGTGTCGCTTAACGATCAGTAGATGTCGATTGACTGATGATGGGTCAGAGAGCAAAGAACTCTTGCTGGACCGTTCTGCAACCTTTTGTTAGTCGCAAAGCTTCGGTGTCAGCCGCGGCCTGCTGTCTCTTATCAATAGGACTGCCCAACAGCGCGGTTAGGCAGGCGCCCCCGATGCCCAGCTTCCGAGGACACCGTCCAGGGGTAAATTTCCTGGTGAGTCGAACGGTAAAGGTCGGAGATCCGAGAGAATTTCAAGATCATCGCGGCCTTGAGCCTGGTCAAGAAACGCCGCAGAACATTCGACGCAAGTCAATTTTTTCGTATTCTTGATCCATACAATTTTGGCATCGGCCGGTGGCGTGAATCCGATTTGTGTTAGGGCTGTTTCCAACGTCTCGCGATCGGTGTCGAAATAAACGGGTTGTTTGGCCACCTCCACGTGATTGCCAGTCAAGCAATTAATCCACGTGGCTTTCCAGTCAACGGCGTCGATAGCACGACGAGTGGCGAAGTCCACCAAACCAATCCCGCAGGCGTTGCCATGGGAAGCTTCACTGATGCTCCGCACGATCATGCGACGCACCCGAGGATGATCAACACCGTCATCTTCGTCTTTACGACCGACCACGTTGGTATCGAAACCGGTTCCGCTGATGTCCTTGCCTATCTGGTCGATGACCAAAACGTCAACATCCTGAAAAGGAAGCCGTGGAAGCAGTCTCCGGGCCATCAGCAACAACTCCTTTTCACGCTGTTCGAAGTTGGTTGGCAGTACGCCTGCTAAAAAAGCAGTCTCATCGAAAGCGTTTTCGATGATTGCCAGACCACCCAGAATGTTGCACTTTGCTAGAACTTCCCCCGAAATACTCCGGATAATTTGGCCGAAGCTATGGTCCGCCATGGCCTGGTGGTAAATCTTAGCGCCCTGGTGTTTTCCCAGACCTATCAGCAACATTTTCATGAGACCACTTTCAACGTCGCCCGCATAACGTGAATGTGGTTTTATGCGATTGCACACGAGCACATGATCGGCTTCCGAGGCGATGCGATCGAAGTGCACGTCGAATCCTTCTTTCGCCCGGCACAGGACAACGGTATCCATGCTCGCACGGATTTCACATCCGCAGTATTCCTCGGTGATACCATAAGATGCTAGTACCTCGCGTTGTCCTTCCGCAGTACCTCCTCCGTGGCTGCCCATGGCGGGAATAATAAATGGTTTTGCACCCTGCTGGCGAAGCGTTGTAACCGCCGCCCGGGTGATGGTGTGAATGTTGGCGATTCCGCGACTACCTGCCGTGATGGCCACCGTTTCACCCGGACGCACCTTTTCGGGTAGCTGCAAAAGTTGCAACTGTTCGTCCACCGTGGTGGGGACATTTTCCACCTGAGGCCGTTCAAAGTGCTGGCGAACTCGAAAGAACGGGGGAAGGGAAGTGGACATCGGGTCAATTCCAAGCCGGATTTAAGAATGCATTTCCCGGCGTCACGTTTTTAACTCGACTGGGAGTTGATCAATTTTAGCGGCCAGAATAAAGTCGTTTTCACTCAGTCCGCCAATGGCGTGGGTCCACAATTCGACGGATACGTTACGGTACCCTTCGACATGAAGATCAGGATGGTGACCATCTTCCTCCGCGACTTCAGCGATCCTGTTGAAGAAGCCGAGGGCTTCCATGAAATGGATTACCGTCCAGTCTTTGCGAATTCTTTGACCGTCATGAGCCAGATACCAACCGGTCAAATTTTTCAATTGTTGTTTCGCTTCGGGCAGCGGACAGGGATCGACACCCCCTTCACAAGGTCTGCATTTCTTGGCTACCAACTGCTCAGGAACCTGGATTTCCACGATGTTCCTTTTTAAGTCGTGTGATGCAGTCCGAAGTACGCAGAAACGGGTAAATTTTAAAAAGCAGCCTATCCTGACAGGATACAATTCGATCAAGCGAGATTCAACCCGCTTTTTCAGACGTTGGCTTAGGGTTGGTCGTTGAGCGGATTGTTGGAATCCGGATTCAGGTCGAGTTCGTCGGCGATTTCCGACATGGCATCAATCACCTTTTGCACATGGTCGTTGAATTCGACGCCCAGGTCCGCTGCACCATTCAACATGTCCTCCCGATTGACGGCGGCGGCGAAAGATTGTTGTTTCATTTTCTTGCGGACGCTTTTGGTCTTCAGGCCACGAATTTTTTCCGGGCGGACTTTGGCACATGCGGTAATGAAGCCCGCTAATTCGTCGCAAGCGTAGAGCGCCTTGTCCAACGGGGTCACGCGCGGGAAATCCGGCAGGTAATCGGCATGCGATTTGATGGCGTAGATCACGTCAGCCGGATAACCTTCTTGTGCAAGAATCTCTGCACCCTTTAGTGGATGATCGGGAGGATCAGGCCAGCGTTCATAGTCGAAATCATGGAGTAGTCCGACAATGCCCCATTTTTCGGCATCTTCGCCGTAGTTCTGCGCGTAAAGACGCATGGCTGCTTCGACAGCCAGCATGTGCTTGCGCAAACTTTCTTTCTTGGTGTATTTGTAGACGAGTTTCAGTGCTGCTTCACGATTCATACGGGAGATTATCAGGCCCATGAAGTGCCGATGGTGTTTCAGTTCTGCTCCCCTTTACGTTCTCTGCCACGAACGAAAGGGTGGAGGCAAGTTGCCCAAGCGGGCACCACCTACGAGTTGAATAAGGTTGTCCAATGGGTAGAGAACCACCCACGCAGTTTCGATACCGGAACCAGCAAACAGATAAGGCTGTTACTCGGAGAGTAACCCGTCTTCGTTTGAAATATCAGCCTCATTCTTCTCGAGCTCTTGAATCTCTCTCCAGGGTTGATTTTGCTGATAGGAATCAAGCTCTTTCTGCAGTTGTCCCTTCATCTCTTCAGATCCCTTTTCCACGGCCTGGGTGGAATTTTCAATCGCCTTATCGAAGTTTCCCAACTCGGCATGGGCGGCGGCGAGAGTCGAAAGGATATGAGCCGCTTGGTACTCGGTTACTTCGCAAGCCCTGGTGGCCAGTTCCAGAGAACGCTGACCATTTCTCAGTTGATCGTCAGGTGAAGTCGCCAGCACCCAGGCGAGGTTGTTCAAGATTCCGCTATCCTCTGGCGCCAGTTTGAGTGCTGCTTCATAGGACTTGATCGCCTGGGCTTGCTTGCCAACATTTAGCAGAGCGTCTGCTCTGCCACGATGCGCATGCATGTTCTCAGGATCAGCCGCCAAAATTTTATCGTACAAATCCAAAGTTGCATCAGGCTGCCGATCGAGTCGGTAGAGGTCGGCCAATTGAATCTTCAGTTCAAGATTCTCGGGGTGCCGTCGCGCCAATTCCTGTAAATCCGCAATCGCTTCGCCTAACTTTCCTTGGGAAACGTAAATGCTGATGCGCAACAGCCTGGACCGGTTAGAGCGTGGAGCTAGTTCCAGTGCACGATTGACGTCGGCCAGTGCCAAGTCGAACTCCTCAATTTGTAGCCGCAGTTGAGATCGAACCAGGTACGGCGCGGCACCAGTGGGGTCGATTTCGATTGATTTATTGACGTCCTCGATAGCCGCTTTAAAGTTTTTGGCCGCGGCATGGGCATTGGCCCGCAGCAAGTAAACGGTTTGGGATCTGGGAGCAGCTTCAATGGCCCGGTCCAAGTGCTTAATCGCGTTTTCGAATTCTCCCTGGTTCAATAGCGCCTCTCCGATTCCCAGCAGAGCTGTTGCGCTTTCCGGATTTTTCTCCAGTACCATGTTGAAGTCGTCAACCGCCTCTTTCAATTGGTTCTCCGACAGGTAGGACAGGGCACGCTCTTCCCACGCTTCGGAATTGTCGGCGTTGGCCGCAATCGCTTTTTCAAGATCTCCAAACCGACCTTCGGAAGTCTCTGCAAGCCGACTACGCAGTTGATATGCCTTGCTCAACTGCTCGCCATCTTCCCCAAGCAATACAATTGCTTTACTAAAGGCTTGAAAGGCTTTTTGGCGATCACCCAGCGGTGGCGATTCAAGTTGCCCCCGGAGTATAAGAGCGGGTCCCATCGACTCGTCGCGTTCAAGCAGTCGTTGCAAGTCATTGAGTGCTGACTGACGAAGCTTTTCGAAGCGAGGGTCTCCCATGTGTTGTTGAAGAACACCTGGTCGAAGAAGCGGTTGTGACAGTCGAAACGCATGCTCAAACAAGGTGGCGGTCAGCAGATCTGTCGTATAGTCGGCATGTTCGGCGTCCAGACCTATTTTAAGCGCCGATTCGCAGAGCCGGATAATTTTTTCCAGGTCCTGCATCGAATCGGCCGCAATCCGCAAGTCGGTTGCCTGGTCCAACTCTGTCAAACCCGGATTGTCCTCTTCCAAATCTGTAGTGGAATCCAGTCTGGAACCCGTCTCTTGCTGCGCGTGTAAGACAGGAGCAGTAAGTAGAGCTGTCGAGATTGCTAGCATCCAAGGCAGTCTGAATTTCATCTTCCCGAACTCCATCGTCGCCAGAGGGTGCGCCACCCATTCCAAAGTAAGCGGCAGGATTCTTGTCAACACATTATGCGCGACTTTGACCTACGAATCCATGCGGATTCAATCCTGGAGATGAATCCTGTGGAGTACAGAAAAGGGACAATTCGCGTCGTTTGCGAGCCGTCGGACGAAAATCCAGTAGGTTCCGGAAGAAAGCGCCGATCGACGGAGTTGCAGTGCAGTAGTGCCAGTAGCCAAATTGTGATGTTGTCTTTACCAGCACCCAGTCAAGAGGAAACAGCTCGACTTTAATATTCCCGACAATGCTCTGCAACGAATGTTGGTGTTTGCAGCCCACTTTCATATTTTGAAATGATCTCACTGGTATCCAGTCGCGCACTTGTGATCGGAGTCGTTTGCCAACCCGGGGTTCCGGATCTGATCATCTATTTTCTAAAAGAAAAGAAACCACTGCTCCTGCTTTTTCTGCCCGGCACGGTTGGATTGCCCAGGCCTGCCGAAATAGTAAGTGGTGAGCAAACGTCCTCCGGTTAGCCCAACGGAAGCTTACTGAGTTGCCCTGATTGTTCCTGGACATATCTGGGTACGGCATACCCCGGAACTCGCTCTCGAACTTCCCGTACCAGTTGCTGTCCATGTGCCACTGGAACCTCAAAATGAGCCGCTCCCGAAACGCGATCCAACTGGTGCAAGTAGTAGGGCAGGATACGCGCGTCGATCAGCTTTTCAGAAAGTTCAATGAGCGTGGTTGCTCGGTCATTGACACCACGAAGCAGTACCGCTTGATTGAGGACTGGTATGCCGGCCTCCACCAGACGTTCCAGGGCCGCCAGTACCTCCGCGTCGAGTTCCCGGGGATGATTTGCATGTACCACGAAGATGGGGGTCAGCCGCGATGCACACAGCCAGTCGAGCAGGCTGTCGGTAACCCGTTCCGGGATAACGATCGGTAAACGGGTGTGGATACGTAAACGGTGCAGATGTGAAATTTGACTCAGTTTTTCGGCAAGCTCCGCAAGCAGTTTGTCGCGCACGGTGAGCGGGTCCCCGCCACTGAGCAAAACCTCTTGGATCGAAGTATCCTCCGCAATCTGGTCCAATGCCCGCTGCCAGACATCAGGTGACGGAGGAGATTCATCATACGGATAATGTCTGCGAAAACAGTAGCGGCAATGGACGGCACAAGCTCCAGTTGTTACCATCAAAACCCGCCCCTTGTACTTCTGCAGGAGCCCTGGAAGAAGTGTTGATGGTTGGTCGCCCACGGGATCGTCGGAAAAACCCGGTGGAGATTGTAACTCGGCTTCCAACGGCAAGACCTGTCGGAGTAGCGGGTCTTGCGGATCCCCGGGTTGAATTTTCTTGAGAAAACCCCGTGGAACGAAAACCCGAAAAATTTCCGCAGCCCGGCGAGCTGAGTCCGCATGCTGAGGTAAGTTAAGAAGATCACACAACTCCGCGGGGTCGCGGACCGCCTCCTTCAAAATCTGCTGCCAGTTGTCACTCGAAGACAGCGGATTGAGGGGGACAGCTTGAGCGTGGGAAGATATAATTGTCATCAACACAATTTAACCAGATACGATTCAAGTGGGAACTCTACCGTGGCAAGTTATAACACAAGCGACTTTCGCAAAGGACTTAAAGTCCAAATAGATGGCGAACCCTACCTGATGGTGGAAATGAATTTTGTCAAGCCAGGGAAGGGAAATGCGTTTTACAAATGCAGGCTCAAGAATCTGATTCGTGGGAATGTTTTGGATCGAACCTACAAGGGCGGTGATTCACTCGAGGCCGCTGATGTGGAAGAAATCAATACCCAGTATCTGTACCGACAGGGTGAAACTTTTGTTTTCATGGACAACGGCACGTACGAGCAGTACGAGTTATCAGCCGAACAGGTCGATGATGGCTGGAAATATTTGAAGGAGGGTATGCCCTGTCAAATCATGTTGTTCAATGAAATTCCTGTTACGATCACTCCTCCTAATCAGGTGGAGTTGAAGGTCGAGTATTGCGAACCAGCAGCGAAAGGAAATACGGCCACGAATGTGACCAAGCCCGTCAAGGTCGAAACCGGTGCTGAATTCCAGTGTCCGGCCTTCATCGACATTGGAAATGTAGTCAAAATTGATACACGGTCCGGCGAGTATGTCGAGCGTGTGAAGAGTTGAGTTTCCAGAGTAGAGAGTCCAGGGTGGCCCCCCCACTCTGACCCTTCCAGAAGCGTTATGTCTGCCAGCGATGATTTTCGTCCCGCAGCAACTTGGGAGCGCCTGCAAACGCGAGCAGCCCTCTTACGCCGCGTACGTGAATTCTTTCAGAAACGGGACTTTTTGGAAGTTGAAACACCCCTTCTGTCTGCCGATATTGTCATTGATCGGCACCTGGAACCGCTCTGGACGACGCTCTATGACGATCCTTCCCGGCCAGATGATGGCCGTCGCTTGTGGCTGCAAACGTCTCCCGAATTTGCGATGAAGCGACTTTTGGCAGCTGGCGGCCGGGCACTGTATCAAATCACTCGTGCCTTCCGGGCTGCAGAAAATGGACCTCTTCACAACCCGGAATTCACCCTTGTCGAATGGTACCGTGTCGGCGATTCCATGCAACAGGGGATGACGCTTCTCTCAGAACTTGTCGATGTTTTGTTACAGACCGGTTCTGCGGAACGGATCAGCTACGCCGAGGCGTTTGAGAAATTCGTCGGATTGGATCCCCACCGCAGCTCCCTGGACCAATTGAAGAAGTCAGCAACAAATCACCACATTCAATTACCGGCGGTTTTGCACGCGGATCGTGACGCGTGGCTGCAAAGACTACTCACCGAACTTGTGGAACCTCAGCTGGGTCAATCGGGGGCAACCATACTCTTTGATTACCCGGCTACTCAGGCCGCCCTGGCTCGTATCCGTCCCGATAATGTGCCCGTCGCGGAGCGCTTCGAGTTGTACATCAACGGAATAGAACTGGCCAACGGTTACCACGAACTGACAGACCCCCGGGAGTTGTTGGAGCGAGAAAAGGGGGCTCAGCAGCAACGGATCGACGAGGGAAAACTTTCACTACCGCCTAACCAACGGCTTTTGGCAGCCATGCAGAACGGTCTTCCCGCTTGCACGGGAGTCGCGTTGGGATTCGATCGAGTTGTGATGCTTGCCTGTGGTGCCAGACACATCGACGAGGTACTTGCTTTTCCCATCGATCGAGCCTGAAAATCGCCTCCGTTTTTCCGTAAGGTCACCGACGCCAGGACGCGAGAAGCGGGATTCTGATGGTCGATGATTGACAAGATTTGGCGGCTCAAGAGGCATCCTGGAGGCCCCCCTCGACTGGGAATTCGGCGATTGCCGGTGTTGGCCGTTGATTCTCGTCGGGATGTAGCATGTTATTTCCAGCAGGTTTGCTTTCCCTTGCCAGGTAAGGAATTCCTTGTTTCGGTTACTCCGAATGACTAAGATAGCCAGTGGAAAGGAGTTTACAGTCACTGAGCGGTTGAAAACACCTGTTGCTTGCCCGTCTGTAACTCCTGACTTCGTGAAGTGTGATGACACGGTTTGATAGGAAGTAGAGGAAACACTCTCGTCTCGGGGTCCTGTCAGGAGATTGTCGATGTGTCAGTCCGGTCGGTTTCTCGTGCTGGTGTTGCTCGTTTTACCAGCCAGTTCACTGGCTCAGGAGGTCTCCGGGGTTCACTGGGCTTTCCAGCAGCCGGTGCGCCCTGAACTACCGTCGCTTGAGAAGCTCCACGAGACTGAGAGAGTCCGAAATTCGATCGACCAATTCATTTTGAAAAGATTGGATTCGGTCGGACTGCAAGGGGCGCCACAGGCTGACCGTACCACGCTTGTCCGTCGCGCGTATTTTGATCTGCTTGGCCTCCCACCGACACCCGACCAGGTGCAGGCATTTGTAGATGACGACTCGCCCGAGGCCTGGACAAAACTTATCGACTCACTGCTGGAGTCAGAGCACTACGGTGAACGCTGGGGGCGACATTGGCTCGACGTTGCCCGCTACGCTGATAGCGGTGGTTACGAAACGGACATTTACTACCGCAATGCGTGGCGTTATCGCGATTATGTTGTCAAGAGTTTTAACGACGACAAACCGTACAACATTTTTGTTCAGGAGCAGATTGCCGGCGACGAACTGTGGCCTGACAACCTCGATCTCGATCCCCGCAAAGTTTACATGGTCTCCGAGGAAAAACGTAAGCATCGCGAGGCCCGGATCGGTACGGGGTTTTACGCGTTGGGTCCACGGGTTCACGAATCCGGACTCGACGCCAAGCGACTGGCCAACGAAACGTTGACGGATTGGGTCAACACGACGGCTGCCGCATTCATGGGGCTAACACTGGCTTGCGCCCGCTGCCACGAACACAAGTTCGACCCTTTCACTCAGCAGGATTACTATTCCTTGCAAGCGATATTTGCCGCTTCCCGCGAGGTTGAGTTGCCGTTGTGGACACCGATGCAGGAGGCTGACTGGCGGGAGGGCTATCCAAAGGTGGTGGCCGTCGAAGAGGCTCGAGAAGCATATCGCTTGTTTGAAACCAAGGTTCAAGGTAAAGAGCTCTCACCGCAACAAGAGGCAAAAAAGCAGGAGTTGCTTACGACAATTGCATTGACGTTGCTCAAACTACCTGGGGGTGCGGCCGGTCAGGGGGCCGTCAAATACGTGGGGCTGATGCATATCCCCACCGCAAGTGTGCTTGGACGTGAGCACCCGGCATTGATCAAGCCCGTACATCTACTCGAACGAGGAGAAGTCACTAAACCACTGGAGCAAATGCCGCCTGCTTTGCCGAAAGTGCTTGCTCAGATGACCGATACTCCGGCTCTTTTGCCCACCCCGTTTGGCGGTCGTAAACAACTGGCGCTGTGGCTGACTCGGCCCGAACATCCGTTGACAGCGAGAGTTTTCGTCAACCGTGTCTGGCAGTGGCACTTTGGTCGGGGGATTGTGGAAACCCCCAACGATTTTGGCAAGATGGGACTAGCCCCTTCACACCCGGAACTGCTCGACTGGCTGGCCACTCGTTTTGTGGCCGATGGATGGAACATAAAGAACTTGCACCGTTTGATGATGAATTCGGCCACTTACCGGCAGGACAGTCGCTTCAGCGGCGAGAGGCAATTGATGCTGGACCCTGACAATCGGTTATTGTGGCGAATGAACCGCCGGCGGTTGGAGGCCGAGGCACTGTGGGATGCGGTTCATGCAACGGCCGGGACGTTGAATTTGGCCATCGGTGGTCGTCCGGTTGTCCCGCCACTGGCCGAGGATGAGATCGCGCCGTTACGGAAAAAGTGGCACTGGGTGGTATCCGCAGATCCGGTACAGCATACTCGTCGGGGAATTTACGTCCTGGTACGTCGGAACTTCAAGTTCCCGATGTTCGAGGTCTTCGATTCGCCCGTCACCTCGGTCAGTTGTCCCACCCGTGATGTTACGACCGTTGCTCACCAGGCACTTTGGGGCCTGAACAACAAAGCAGTCTTTCGCCAGGCGATGCATCTGGCCGGCCGAGTCGTCAAGGAAAGCGGCGACGACCCGGCGCTCCAGGTCAGCCGCGCTTTTAAAATTGCCTTGGGCAGAGCGCCGACGAGTGAGGAGTCGGACTCGGCCCTGGCATTGTTGAAGACTCTTCAGCGGAACCGGACTGAGCCTCTGGTGGACATGCCACCGGGGCTGAAAGGCGTTGCCCCAGCTCAAGCTCATGCCCTTTCCAAACTGTGCTTGACCCTGTTCAACCTCTCCGAATTCGCTTTCATCGACTGACCATTTACTTGAGAATTTGAACAATGAAACCCTTTCAATCCCGTCGGGAATTTCTGCAGAACAGTGGCTTGGGATTTGGCGCACTGGCACTGGGTGACCTGCTCAGCACCGACACATGTGGCCAGGGCACGTTCGCCAACCCGCTGTCTGTCCGACCGACACACTTTCCTGCCAAAGCGAAAAGCATCATCTTTTTGTTCATGCAAGGCGGACCAAGCCAGTTGGAGACATTCGATCCCAAGCCGGTGTTGACGAAGTTTGAAGGACAGCTGCTACCGGAAAGCCTGCAAGAGTTCGACCTGGCCCAGATCAACACCGCAGATTCACAAGTCATGGGGCCGCAGTTTTCCTTTCGAAAATACGGCCAGAGCGGTCTGGAGATTTCCAGCATCTTTCCTCGGTTGGCGGAGCAAGCGGACAAGCTGGCGATTGTTCGTTCCATGCACCACGAGCTTTTCATTCACGGGTCGGCCATGATCATGATGCACTCTGGCACACGCTTACTGGGACATCCCACCGCAGGAGCCTGGGCGGTCTACGGGTTGGGTTCGGAAAGCGACAATCTGCCAGCCTACATCGCCATGACCGATGATATATTCCGCAACGGCGCCTCCATGTATACCTCTGGATTTCTGCCTGCCGTATTTCAGGGCACGCCCATGCGAAGCTCGGGAACACCGGTCCAGAACCTGGTCCGCCACCAAAATATCTCAGCGCCCGAGCAACGACTGTTACTGGATCAGATCAATCGCTGGAATCAGCAGCATCGGCAGGAACGCCCCGCGGATAGCCGGTTGGATGCCCGTATCGCCAACTATGAATTGGCCTTCCGCATGCAGTCGGCCGCGCCGGAGTTGATTGATCTTTCAGGTGAATCCCAGGCGACTCGTGAGTTGTACGGCGTCGACAAGGAGCCGTCCGCGCGCTACGGCAAGATGTGTTTAATGGCCCGTCGCATGGTCGAACGGGGAGTCCGGTACGTGCAGCTGATTTGTAGTGGTTGGGATGCCCACGGGGACTGTAAGTCGAATCACGAAGTTCAAGGCCAGAAAGTCGACGGTCCCATTGCCGGCTTGATTTCCGATCTCGAGCAACGTGGGCTGTTAGAAAGCACACTGCTGGTGTGGGTCGGCGAATTCGGACGCACACCAATACGGCAGGGGACCAACGGCCGTGATCATCATCCCTACGGGTTCAGTGCTTGGCTGGCCGGCGGTGGTATTGCCGGAGGAAAGACGATTGGGACGACGGACGACTTTGGTTTTGCAGCCATTGAGGATAAAGTCCACGTCAACGACCTGCACGCGACGATGCTTGGTCTGATGGGCCTCGACCACGAGAAGTTGACTTATTTGTTTGAAGGTCGCAACCATCGTTTGACCGACGTGGGTGGGCACAATAATCTGGCGGCGCGGTTAGTCCGAGCCTGATTGGATGACACCCGTCGTTTCGAGAGACTGCGGAAGCAATGGCAACGGGGCATCAGCCGGTCTGTTGCAATCCGTTGTGCGCATCGGGAAACCTGCGTTGACCGGGTCGCGTGCAGCACCCACAGAAGTGGCATGAAGAACTATCTTTCAGGTGCTACCTGTCTCAGGAATTGCAACGCCCGATGGAATCGATTGCTTTTCGCAGACGTCAGATCCCAGGCAGTTAACCATTGTTGTTCGTCAGGCTGCATTTCCAAGCTCTCTTGCAGGCGCCGCTCGAAATCAGGCATGTGCGCCGCGCCGTAAAAAATTCCAACTCGCTGCTTGCCGTTGGAAAGCTCGTTTTGCAAGGCTCGCATGGCGGCCTGGTTTCGGTCGTTGATTAACATGCGGTTCAAAGTTTTTCCTAAACCAGACTCCAGGTTGTCGGAGTCGGTGAAATACACCGCTAGTTGGCGTTTCATGTCGAGCGGATCGCTTAACATCTCTAGAATGTCGGGCGTTGCAGACGGATTGGTGGGATTATTCCGCTGGTCTTGTTGGATCCTTTTCTGTTGTTTCTGGATGTCCTCAAACACCTCCGTGATGATCGACAACGCGTCGTCGCCTCGGTCCGACATTCTTCGGGCCATTTCTTCTGGAGAAAGGTCAGCGTGTACGAAGTTGGGCTTTGTATAGTCAATGTGATCCAATTGGGATTCCAACCCCAATAGGGTCCCCGGAAGTCGCTGCAACATGGAGAAGATGCTTGTTGCCTGGCCAGGGCGAGGGGTTGGAATGGCGCCCTTGGGTGCGACCAACTCGTAAAGCAAAACATCATAGCTTTCAAACTGTTTGTTCAAGGCACCGTAGTAAGACTGTTCGCCCAGGTGTACAGCGGCAATCAGATCAACGATGAGATTACCTCTCTTAGGCCGATAGGTGGTAATCGCCGTTTGCATTGCTAGGGGTTGATCGTTCTCATCGGTTTGTATTCGGATGAATTTAGACGATCGCTGTTCAGGGTCCTTCTCAGGCGACCGGCCTTTGTCTGCAAAACAGATTGCGACCACGGTGTTTGAAATGCAAAGACCTGCGGTGATCACTGAAACAACGGCTAAACGATAGAATGTCATTGAGAAGTTTCCTGCACTTGTTCCTACGAATTGAACTTGTGGTACGCCTTTAGCACGATAAACACAACTACCAATAGTTCGCTGGGCAGGAAAAAATCTTGCTGCAAGGCGCAATCAGTGGCTGTAAAACAACTTACAACCACGTTTTTGTTGGAATCAACGGGCGCTGCGGGGTGGAAACCACCAGTCCCCCCCCATCCGGGAAGGAGCGGACCGGCTGGTGGAAAGCGCCGTCTACATTTTAATCAGCAAATGGCTCGTTGACCTTCGAATTGTTGTGGAAGAACCTTGCGTTCTTTTTGTTCCGAAACGATGAGCCACAAGCTTCTCTCGCACGATTTAACAACCCCAACAACGTTGGGTCTCAAATCTTGATCCCGGCGAACCGGCAAGCTATACTCAAAAAAGGGAGTGTGAACGGCGAATAGGTCATCGGTCGACTGCCAGATGTCTTGATGAGCTCACGAAATTCTGTTTTGTGAATTCAGAAACAGCCCCTATGCGAAACCACTTCTACTCCATGCGAATCAAAGCACTCGTCATGGGTGCAGGTTTCGCTGTGATGTTGTTGTTGGGCTGCTCGCCTGACAAACAGGGCCTTCTCTCCACCGAATCCATGGTGGCCGGTACCCCCGTTTCCACTAAACTTCGCATTGAAGAGCGTATTCCGGATGCGAATCTGATTCTGATCGTCAGCGACACGATGCGCCGTGATCGCATGGGTATTTACGGTGGTCCGGCCCAGACGCGCGCCTTTGACTCCTTTGCAAAACAGAATATTCTGTTTGAGCACGCTTACACGCAGTCACCCTGGACGAAGCCTTCGATGGCGACGGCTTTCACGTCGATCTACCCTTCGCAGCACAAGGTGCTCGATCACCCGCAACCGATTAGAGGTCGCAGTGGGACAACCAAATCCCGGCCAATCCTCGAGTGTGATGTCTTGAATCAAAAGTTCACAACGATGGCTGAAGTCTTGCGAGATTCGGGGTTTCGCACGGCAGCTTTCGTAGGCAACCCCTGGATGGTTGAGCCGCTCGGGTTTTCACAAGGCTTTCAAGTCTACGACGATTCGTTTGCCGATTTCGATGTTGCCGGGAATGTAATTAGTGATGCCGGTTTACGGTGGCTGCAAGACGTGAGGAACGAGGAAAGATTTTTTCTTTATCTCCATTACATGGACTGCCACCGGCCCTATGCTCCGGTCAGTATCAGCCAACTTGCCGAAGGTGCAACTCAATCCCAGCCGGAAGGTAGAACTCTTTCACGGCGAGCCGCTGAAGAAATAGGATGGGAAGTTCGCATCGAAGGGGGACAGTCATTAAGGGACACGGCGATTCAACCGTCGACAAATTTGATCGAAATGGCATATGACGCTGGCGTGCAGAGGTTTGACCAGGCACTGGAAACATTCCTTGCTGGTTTTGCCGACCATCCCGCCTACGAGCGTACAGCGATCATTGTTATCTCTGACCACGGTGAAGCGCTCTACACGCGCGGTTACGGGAATCACGGGCAAGGGCTTTATAACGACGAGACACAAATTCCCTTCGCAGCTCGACTGCCGGGTGTGCTCGCCGGTGAACGTCGGATTCAACAACCGGTCGGGTTGGTTGACCTGTTCCCGAGTTGTTGTACGTACCTGGGGATTGACTGTCCGGAGACGGCGTTTGGCGAAAGTTGGCTCACCACGAACTCGGAACCGGAAAAGATGAATGGGCGGCCGACGATTGTTGAAGGAGTGGGTGGAAAACCACTACACCGGGCAGTGATTCAAGGTGCCTACAAGCTCCTCTGGCAACCTCAGACCGGCCCGGACGGTAAGATCACCGCCCTGTTCAATCTAGCAGATGATCCTCTTGAAACACACGATTTGTTTGAACAGAAGAACGAGAAACAGGTCCAGCGACTTGTCGCCGGTCTGCTACAAGCGGGGCGCGGGACCGTTCCCGAATTCATCGCACCCGACAAGGAATATGCCCCCATCGATCCCGCAGTGCAGCGGAGACTCCGGTCCCTGGGGTATCTCAAGTAGTCGGGATAGTCAGGTGGACCCGGGGGCTGTGAAATAACACGATCTCAGCTAGCAGGGTTATGTCGGTTCAGCGAGCTGACGGTCGCATTGTTACGGTTCACTACATTGTTCATGGAGAGCAGGGTACCCGTGGCAATGAGGATGTCGCCCTTTAAAATTCTTTCACCAAAGCGGTCATTTGGTCTCTACCTGACTGACCCAGATGCGGGTCCTTCTATTGGAGTTGTTGGAACGTTTAAAATCTGGCGGGTTCAGGTCCTGTATTACGAGTTTGCCTGCAGATGTTTGATGTACTGTCCTCGCGGAAGTGTCTCTTGGAGAAACCTGTCCGCGGAACCAGGGACCAATATGTCTTTGATCGACGACAGTTCGTCGTGTCACGCGTCGGTGACGGAGTCCGACCAGAATTCCATTCGACTGAAAACCGTGGTAAGGTAAGGCTTCTAGAAGGAGAACAGTGACTACCAGGAAAGGATCGATCGGCGTCGCAGAAGTTCTAACGGATCTTTTATGGAAATATTGATGTGACTCGTTTCCTGCAGGAGGGACAAGAGATGAAAATGCGAGAACAGGCCACTACTCATTTGGCCGCCGCATGGAAGGTGGCTCAGAAGAGAACCCGAATCAGGGTACCCAGGTTGACCATTGGGCACGCAATCCCATCGTTGTTGGCTCTGCTCGGATACACATTGGCGGGCTATGCTGCGGATGGCGAATCACCACGAACCCATCGGGTGTCACGAGTGAAACAACCGCTTGCGGTCGAAGGGGAGTGGCATGAGGTTGCATGGCGTACTATCAAACCAATCACATTGCGCCACTTCATGGGTTCCCAGCCGGACCATTTTCCCCACGTTCAGGCGAGGGTCGCCTATGACGATCACGCCATCTACGTCATGTTCCACGTGGCAGACCGCTATGTCCGGGCAGTGGCCCAAAAGCACCAGGAATCAGTCTGTCTGGATAGCTGTGTAGAATTCTTTTTCACACCGAGCGAGGAGGCATCCAAAGGATATTTCAACCTCGAAATGAACTGTGGTGGAACCATGCTGTTTCACTATCAAAACGGTCAGACAAATTCTTCCGCATCGATCGAACAGAAGGACTTGGAGCGGATTGAGGTCGCACACAACCTGCCGAAAATCATTGATCCGGAAATCGAAGACCCGACCGACTGGACGGTGGCCTATCGTCTGCCACTTGAGTTGCTAAAGAAATATGTTTCCAACGGCTTTGATCAACCCGCTTCGGGGGTGAAGTGGCGGGCCAATTTCTACAAATGTGCAGATGAAACGTCGCACCCCCATTGGCTGACCTGGTCGAAGGTAGAATCGCAGGGACCGAATTTTCATCGACCCGACCAATTTGGAATCCTGGAGTTCGAGTGAAACACCGGGTTCAAATCTGGCTGGTGGTCGTTGATTTCTGCCAGGTCCGCTGATAAGAGAAATAAATGAAACGCGAGATGAGCACCAGGGGAGGTCCGTTCTGATTGCCGGCAGCGGTACCCGACCCGCCACCTTTGGCCGGGATGTCGCTGGGACTTGTCCCCATGCGGGAGAGATGAACGGCGTGGTCAGTATCTCTGTGACTCAAGCAGGTTTTCTTGCTGGTCAGGGTTGGCGCTGGAATGTTCGGTAAACCAGAGCGAGCGGCCTATCAAACGAATGTAAAGTGAGGGCCTTGCCACCAACGTGATATTGTTGCCGACCGCAAGTAGTTCGGCGCTATACCGGGGACCGCATAGCAATCCCCCCAGTACTTTGACGCCCCATAGCAGGCATTTCCGACCCCTTGTCTAAGTTAATGTGGTGTCTGTCGTCATACGTCCATGACACTCCCGTCCGTTGCGAATGCAGTGCGCGGTCCACCGACAGGGCGTTGTGGATTCGCTTGGAGGACGTTTTCGTCGAATTCAATTCCTAAACCCGGAAGATCGGGCACATGAAGGTAGCCAGACTCTACAGGCCATGAGGTCATGAGGGCGTTCTTGCGATATTCATCCTGCCGGTCGTACTCAAGTATCAGGAAGTTTGGGATGGCCATTGCCAGGTGTGCGGCGGCAGCTGTTGAGACGGGGCCTTGTGGATTGTGAGGAGCGACCTGGACGTAATATGCCTCAGCCATTGCGGCGATCTTTTTGCATTCCGTGATCCCTCCCGCGTGACAAAGGTCGGGTTGGATGACATCGACCAGCCTACGTTCCAGCAGCGGTCGGTAGTCCCACTTGGAATAGAGCCGTTCGCCCGTGGCGAGGTTCATGCGCGGGCTGATATCGCGCAGTATCGCCAAGGCCTCAATGTCGTCAGGTTGCGTCACTTCTTCGAGGAACAGTAGCCCGTATGGCTGTAAGGCATGGACGAGACGGGCTGCGGATGCCGACCGGCCTCTGCCGTGATCATCGACCATGATGTCAATCGCCGGCCCGACGGATTCCCGCAACCTGGCGATTCGTTCGGTGTATACGGCGAGTCGTTCGGATTCGGAGAGCGGGGCTAAATCAGCCCAGGAACCAGTCTTCATCGCGGTGTAGCCGTCGTCAATGTCCCGCTGGGCATCGTCGACGATCCTGTCTGGATCGTAGTTACCTACGTGCGTGTAGACTCGGACGCGGTCACGCGCAGGACCACCGAGCATCTTGTAGACCGGAACACTCCACGCCTTGCCGCGGATATCCCAGAGCGCTTGGTCTAAAGCAGCGACGGCCGAGTTCAGGACCGCGCCGCCGCGCCAGAATCCGTGTCGCACCATGACCTGCCAGTGTCGCTCGATTTCCAAGGGGTCGGCACCTTTTAGAATGGCTCCCACTTCCTGAATGCAGGCGGCAACCGTGTTTTCTTTGCCTTCCAGTGTGCCTTCACCCCAGCCATAAATTCCGGTATCGGTCGTGATTTTCACCAGCAGCCAATTACGCAGTCCAGCCCAACTGACTATCGTTTCGATGGCTTGAATCTTCATTCGTCTCGATTTCTCCGTTGACGTTTCCATGCCTCATATTCATCCCGTGCGTCGTCGGCCAACGGATAGTATCTTTCCAGCAACTTTCCCGCGGCCAATTGCTCGCGACCGAACTCTTCCCACCCTTCCTGGTCTGCGGCGATGGTTGCGACTTCCGAAGCCAGTTTGGCCGGGACAAGAACCGCACCGTCGTCGTCGGCAACGATGATGTCACCGGGTAATACCAGTACGCCCCCACACGCGATGGGGACGTGGTAGGCCCATGGCATTTGATCACCCTGCCATGCGTGATTGGGAGTGAATCCATTGGACCAGACCGGCAGCGACAGCTTTTGGATATCCGGCCAGTCCCTCAGGCACCCGTCCACCACGATGGCGGCGCCGCCTTTGTCATGGAAGTATCCACTCAATATGTCACCCAGAATCCCAGTTTGTCGATCTCCACCTGCCTGGATGACGAGGATGTCTCCTGGTTCGATGGTATCCAATACCTGCCACAGCGCACTTTTCTTGACATGGTGTTGCTCAGGGATTGCAGGCACGAAGTCTTCGCGGCGCGGCATTAGTTGCAGGGTTATGGCTGGTCCAGTCACATGACTCCCTGGGCACTGGGGTAGTGGACCCTCAATGAACGTGCGGCGAACTCCCATCTTGTGCAATGTGGCACCGACCGTCGCGCTGCCCAGAGGCCGTAGAAGTTCCAGGTCTCGGGCCGGTGGGCGAACCACAGGCTCGCCAACAATGGGGTATGGGGTGTCGGGAGAGAGTAGGTCGTTCATGAGAGTCCCTGGTGCTTTTGTTCGCACTCAATTCATGTGCAGGACCGCTTTGATAACACTCGATTCGGGATTGAGCCATGTCGAGAACTCTGTGATGAATTCACCGTAGTCCGCGTGGTGTGACAACCAGGGCCGAGTGTCAATGGTTCCCTCCTCGATCAGCCCCATCACGCGCTGGAAATCAACCGGCAGGGCATTTCGTGAAGCCTTGAGCGTCAATTCGGGCCGGTGCATCACGACATGTTTGAAGCTGACTTCTTGGGTAGTGTTGCCCAGGTAGACCACTTGACCGGTGTGGGCTGCGAACTGGAAGGCGTTGGACATCGAAACATGATGCCCGGTGGCATCGATGACCGTTGTGGGCAATTCACCTCGCTGGATGTCTCGCAGGCGTTCGACATCGCTGTCATCACCCCGGAAGAGAATGCTGTGATCCACACCCATTTGGCTTTGACAAAAGTCCAACCGCGCCGGGTTCATTTCCATCACAGTGATTTCGGTTTTCGCGACTTTCAGAAATTCGACGGCTGACAACCCGATTGGTCCCGCTCCAATCAAGAGAACTTTTTCCCCGGGTTCCGGTGCTGCGCGACGTACGCCGTGGCAACCGATGCTCAAGGTCTCGACCAAAGCCAGTTGCTCCATCGTCAGCTTGTCGGAAGGGTGTAACTTCCGTGCCGGCACAACCAGCCGTTCGCACATGCCACCATCCTTGTGGATTCCGATGACCTCCAGCGTCTCGCAACAATTTGTGGCGCCGCGACGGCAGGAAAAACATTTCTGGCAGTTCATGGCGGGCTCGATAGAGCACCGGTCGGTCGGCTTGACGTTCGTCACTTCCGGACCCACTTCCAGCACCCGTACTCCCAACTCGTGCCCCGGAATCACCGGGTATTTGTAGAACGGATGTTGGCCCAGGAAGCCCGACACATCGGATCCGCAGATACCCACCCGATGAACTTCGACGAGTGCTTCGCCCGGCCCCGGTGGTGCGGGTTCCTCGACATCCACGTGTTTGAATTCCTCTGGCCTGGCGAGAAGGATGGCTTTCATGTGTGAAGTGGTCCGTTGGAGAATGGGTGCCAAAAACGGGTGACCAGACCCGGGCTGGGAGCGCGATTAAGACTATGACACACAAAGCACCGCAGGTCTACGGTCCCGGTTTCGGGTAGATTGTCATGCCGAGCGGGCCCCGACCATGAATCTGATAAAACGGGCCTGGCGAAACCTTCGTTTAGAGGAACGTACGAAGCTGTTTGTGTCAAAGGTGGCTCTGGTGGAGTCCGTGCGTCCTGTCAATGATCCCCGTTTCGCGAATTCTTTTTTCAAGCGGCGTGGGATGACAACTCCTGTTGGTGGATTGCTTCAAGCAGCCGAGTTGTTGACATGTCCGGGAACATTCCTGTGACTCGTACTTGTCCGCCATAGGCCTCGACGACTTCGTGACCGACCACTTCCTGCCGTTTATAGGTGCCTCCCTTGACGAGCACATCAGGACGAATGGCTCGAAGCAACATATGAGGTGTGGGGTCATTGAAGATAACAACGTGTGCTACGCATTCGAGAGCGGCCAGAAGTGCGGCACGGTGTTCTTGCTTGATGACAGGTCGTTGTTGGCCTTTGAGTTGCCGGACGCTGGCATCGCCGTTCACGCCTACAAAGAGTTTGTCCCCGAATTCCGCCGCCTGTTTTAAATTTGTCAGGTGTCCTACATGCAAGAGATCGAAGCAGCCGTTGGTAAAAACAATTTTGAGGCCATCACGGCGATATTGGTTAGCAAGCTGCACGGCACGTTCGACAGCGACAATTTTATTTTCCTCGGTCGTGTTTTTCAGTAGTAAAGGACGTTCCTCAAGCAGATGCGCTCGGATTTCCTCGGGACGAATTGTGGCGACACCCATCTTTTCGACTGCCAGACCGGCCGCAATGTTGGCCAGCTGAACCGCAGTGCGTGGAGCAGCACCCGCACCCAAGCTGAATCCCAGCATTGCAAAGGCCATGTCTCCGGCACCGGTGATTTCATAGACTGCCCGGGCCGCAGTGTGCACCTGGGCGTGTTGGCCGTCTTGTTGCACGACGACCATTCCATCACGATCGAGTGTGATCACGGCCAGTTTCAGGTCGAGTTGTGTGCACAACCGCTGGCCAGCCAGGAACGCTTGTTCTGGACTGGTGATTTTCACACCAGTCGCCAATTCGGATTCCGTACGGTTTGGTTTAAGAAGTGTGGCTTGTCGATAAATTTGATAGTTACCACCGCGAGCCGGGTCGACCAGTACGAGGACTTGATGTTTGTTGGCCGTGCGGATGGCCGCCTGAACAAGTTGCGGCGTGCAAACTCCTTTACCATAATCCGAAATCAGCAGCACATCGTATTCGGGAATCATCCGTTGAAGTCGCTTCATCATTTCCTGTTCCAGTTGAGGCTGGATTGGAACAGACGCTTCATGATCGACCCTGAGAATCTGGCTAGGGCGGCGCCCGTCGGCGCGCCCCACAAAACGTTCCTTGAGAGTCGTGCAACGGTTGTCATCAACCAGCAACGAATTGCACTGGACGTCCAGTTCGCACAGCATGCGCTGCAGGGTGGATCCTTGTTCATCATTCCCCACGATCCCCACGCAGGCCGCAGGCGCATCCAATCCACGGACCAGGTGACAAACGTTGGCGGCACCTCCGAGCGACGTTTGTTGTTGGTCGGCGCGGAGAACAATGATCGGTGCTTCCTGACTGATTCGTTCCGCGTTGCCCCACGTATAGCGATCCAACATCAGGTCGCCCAGTACGAGGACTCTAGGAGGCGTTAGACGGTTATAGGCTTGCAGTAATTGGTCACGGTTCATTGTGTGTTACGTCTAAGCAGCGGTTGCTAGCCGGTTCAATTTCGATTGTTGTTGCACCGCCTGAAAAACTCGGTCGACACCCAACTTGCGCATGCAATGGTGGTGAACCAGGGGGCATGTCCGCTGCCCGCACGGCCCGCACGGAACTTGGTACTGCAAGAGAATCTCCTGCGGGTGGTAGTTGGTACTCCAGCGAGGATCCAGAGCCCCCAGGATGGCCACCGATGGAATGTTAAATGCCGCAGCGAAGTGCCGGGGTCCGCTGTCTGTTGTAACAAGCAAGTTAGAGCGCCGAATGCAGGCTTTCAAAAGTCCGACGCTCAGGTCGTTTTTGGCAAGACTCTTGACCAGTGGACGGCGAGCACGAAACTCGATTTCGTCAGCGGTCCTTCGTTCTCGGGGTCCGCACAACACAAGAACGTTGGCATTGATTTCGTCGCTGATGCGCCGTGCGAGCTCTACGAAATATTCGACGGGCCAGTCTTTGGATGCACCATAAGCAGCACCCGTGTTGAGCGCCACCACCTGGCCAGCTGATCCCAAACCGAGACGGTCCCAGACACGGTCAGCCTGCCGTTCGTCGTTCGCAGTGGTTTCCAGTTCAAGATGCTGCGGCGAGGGTGGACAACCGGCCAAATAAGCCAGTTTCAAGTAGTAGTCAACTGCTGATATGGGTTTCCATCCACCACCGTTGCGCAAAGGTTGTAGGGAGCGGTTCAGCAACAAGCCCCGGCCGTTGCGAACATATCCTACGCGTTCCCGCGCCCCGCTCAGCCGAGCGATTACTCCGGCCCGTAATGAATTTGGCAGTAGGAACATCCACTCGACATCAAGTTGTCGCAGTGCTTTGGAAACACCGACGCAGCCGTGGTTTGGATTATTAGACCAGCGGTCGTAAATTAATTTATTGTTGAGCCACGGCGTCCCTTCCAGAACTTGACTGACATACGGGCGCATCACACCGGTGATTTGAACGTCTGAACCGAACCAGTTGTACAAGGCGCGCAAGGTGGGCGTGGCCATCACCACATCACCAATCCAGTTCGGCAACATGACTCCGATTCGCATCAAGACACCCCAAATTCTGTCAACAGGATCTTCGAGTTCTATAGTCGGCCATAGGCAACCCTGACGATGAGGCAAAAGCGGTAACAAATAACACCACAGAGTTCTGTCACTGATAGCTGATTGGGTGTCAGCAGAGAAACCGGGAAGACTCTTTTTTTGATTTCAGGATCAGTTTGTTGTCGCTTGGCGGAGACCTGGCGTGCCGGGACCTGGTTTCACGCCATGGTCACAGATCTCTTCCTGGCTTCTTCAGCTTGCACCGGTCTCTTCGGGGCCACGATTGTGTAAGATAGGGACTCAGGGAGGGCATTTGTAAGCTGAGGCTGAGTACGCGGTTTGTCATGAGCCGGTGTACAAGTTCGCAACAGTGGCTCACCCCGGGCTGCCACCGTGAGAATACCCGTTGTGAGCATCTTCTCAGGCTCGCACAACTGGGCGCCGGGTGCTAGATTTTTTGACAGCCAGACCAGAGGGAGCAAACGATCCGGCCTCAAAAACGGCAGGTCTCTTCCAGACAACTTGCCGTCACTTATTGATCAACCTTTCGATCTCGTGGGCCACAAGCTGGGGATCATCCTGGCGCAGATAATGATCAATCCGGTCCTGGGGAATTC
>PBTE01000187.1 GCA_002726515.1 Planctomycetaceae bacterium
TGATGCGAGTCTTCCAGGCGTTCCAGGTATCGAAGGGTTCGTCGTGCTAATTCGGTTCGTTGCGTACGTCGATAAATCGATGTCAGCATCAGGTGCGATTCTATGTCCGATGGATCCAGCTGAATCAGCCGCCCCAAAATGGACTCTGCTTCGTACCAATCTCCTTTTAAATACTGTGCTTGTGCCAGCGGAAACAAATCTTCCGAATTTTTCCGTTCTACTGGCCCCACCCACTCGTTCCATTTCCAGAGTGCAATGAATGTTGAAAAAATCCACGTGGCGACGAACAGTGTCCAAGCGGTCAGCAACGTCGATGGCCCGAACCACTCGGTCCACATCCAACTGGCAGTCAACAGTAGATTCCCAGTTACGGTAAAACCTAGTGCGCCAAACAACCCCCACCAACTACCTCGTAGCCACAACAAAGCTAAGCCAGGCCATAACAACAACCAGCGTGATGAAACATGCATCCTGCATTTTCTCCCTGGAATCCAGACAACGGCGCGGCTTCAGAGAACTTGGCGGGCGACAAATGTCGCCAACGAATTGTAACCCTGAATTAAACGTTAATCAAGGCAAACAAAGGCTTTACTTGACATTACAAGCAGAACTTGTCTACAAGTTTTCTTCACCCGCGCAAATCGGAAACGACGACTTGTCTGTTGAGACATCTTAAACTGCAGGTCTTGAATATTCCGCTCCACCGCTGCTACCGTTTGTTGTAAACGCCCCTTTCGGGTGGACACTCGTGCAATCCCCGAAAAGTTCAAGTGGAACACCTGGTCACCTGCCGAAATGGCCTGCCGTACATGGAAGCCATTCCCGGGAATCTCGACCCCCGTCTGACCTGGTTTGTGTCGCGGTTCACTCGCCCCGAAACCCCAACTGACCCTGCAACGAACGTTTTTTCTGCCCGTTGGGGGCGTCACCGACCGGTTCCGGGCAACTATCTGTTTTGCCCGGGTAAAGACCTTGAACAGGACTCCGGGATATACTAATCGCTAGGCTGGTGAGCCCTGCATCGTTTGAGGCAAAAATTCAGGCCCTCTCAAAGGGCCGAGTATGACTCCATGATAAGAGTATGACTCCATGATAAAGAGACCGATTCAGCCAGCTGATTTGAAGGCAGCCCACGTGATCAAAAATGTGGTCACTCCTCGATACCTCCAGCCAGTCCCCTACAATCAGCTGCGAAACTTCACCAACAACAGGACCTGATACCCGTGGATTCTGACTCGCAAGTTGTTGATACCCGTGTCCTGCGTATTGTCGATGCCAACGCCAACCGGTCTCTTGAGGGTTTGCGTGTCATTGAGGAATATTTGCGATTCGTCCTTGATGATCCACATCTCACCGAATGTTGCAAACAACTACGCCACAATTTGGCGGATCGACTCAGCGTGATTCCTGCCTCACAACGTTTCATGGCCCGGGACATCGCCGGCGATGTCGGTCGGGAGATCACTACCGAACAAGAACAAAAGCGTCCCCTGACCGAAAGCGTCCTTGTGGCCAGCTTTCAACGGGTCAAGCAGGGACTTCGTTGCCTGGAAGAATATTTGAAAACACTAAACGCACCCAATACACCGCAACTGGAATCACTGCGTTACGAGGTGTACGAACTCGAAAAATCCGTGGGAATAACGTTCCACAGTCAACAACGTCTGTCGGATGCACGTCTTTATGTTCTCATGGATGGCGGTGACAACGAGCAGCAACTGATTTCCCTCACACAACGACTCATCTCTGCAGATGTGGACATGATCCAATTACGCGACAAGAGACTGGAAGACGGCCCTCTGCTTGAACGGGCGAGGCTGATAAGAAATCTAACTGCCGGATCGTCGACCCTGTTTTTCGTGAATGACCGTCCGGACATCGCACGGCTCAGCGGAGCCGACGGTGTACACCTGGGCCAATCCGACATGTGTTTGCACGACGCACGAAAAATCGTAGGAACTGAGGGTTTGATCGGCATTTCAACCCACTCACTAGAACAGGCGTTACAGGCGGTGGGTGACGGAGCGAATTATGTCGGCGTCGGCCCAATCTTCCCTTCTACTACCAAAAACTTCGACACCTTTCCTGGCCTCGAACTTCTGAACAGCGTAGCACTCCAAATCAGCCTACCCGTCTTCGCCATCGGTGGCATCGATCAACACAATTTACCACAGGTGCTGGGCACTGGTTGTTCCAGGGTCGCTGTCAGCGGAGCCGTACTACAGGCAGACGATCCCGACAGGATGGCACAGGCTTTCCAGTTGCAACTCCAAGCCTGAAGGATCGAGTCATTAACAAGTCGACGATCCCGGCTTTCGTTCGGACATTTTTTGGACGACCTTTCAGATCTTTGATACATTAAAAGGTCGGGAAGCGTAAACAACCGTAACTTTGGCAACAGCAACTCACCACGAAAGCGAACATCGAGATGTCCGGGTCAGCGTGGAAAGCTGCCACAACGTCAAAGGTAACGCAGGAAATTGAACGCAGGGAATTGCTTGTGGCTCACTATTTGAAAATGCTGGATCTGCTCAGGTCCATGCTCTACCAGTTCACCAGCTTAACAAGCCCGTTTTACACGTGAACGGTTGGCGAAACCTATCCATCCTGCACAACACTCCTTCCTTCAGATCATGCTGACAAAACAATTGACTCTAACGAGTTTTGTGACCAGCGCCCAAATTCTGTTGATTTGGCTGTGCACCGCCATAGGTGCCAACCCGTCCGAACCTGCACACCTACGGTATTTAAAGCCCAAGAAGCTTGCCACTTTGGCTAACAGTATGATTGTTGAAAGTAGCGGGCTTGCCTGTTCCCGACTCGAACAGAACGTGTTCTGGACCCACAACGATTCTGGCGATGAGGCCAGAATCTATGCCTTTGATCGAAGAGGAAAGAACCGAGGAATCTTCCTGATCTCCAACGTATCCGCCCAGGATTGGGAAGACATGGCTTCATTGGTTCTCGATGGCCAGCCGTGTCTTTTGTTAGCCGATGTCGGGGACAACCTCGCCCGGCGCAAGACATGTGTTCTGTATCTTGTGGAAGAGCCCGTTCTTCTCGATCCTGCTGGTGATCAGATTCAACCCTGGCCAGTGCTTCAAACCATTCACTTTGCATACGAAGACGGGTCCCACAACTGCGAGGCAATGGGATTCGACGAAACAAACAGGACAGTCTTGCTCATCACCAAAGAGAGCATTGCAGGTAGCGGTGTTTACAGCTTCACCTGGCCCGAAGTATCAAATTCGACAGAAAAACCGGTTATCGCACGTCGAATTGGCACCACACATTTCCCACTCGTCACGGCAATGGACATCAGTTCGGACGGTCAGCGCGCCATCGTGGCAACCTACGGTCTGGCGTTCGAGTACGTTCGTTCGCCTGCAGAATCCTGGGATCAAGTATTTGCCGGAGAACCCGGGCCTGTCATCGCTCCTTTCCGGAGACAAGGCGAGTCGGTTTGCTATTGTACGGAGGGTACAACACTTTATTTTACCAGTGAGAAACGACCTACGCCCCTGTTTGAACTGTTAGGGGAAACTCCCTGAGATTGGCAATGAATTTCGAAGTCGAACTGAAGTTCGCCGTTAATGACCCTGCACATTTCTCCCGGATGGTTGAGTCTCTGGGAGGAGAATGGGGTCAGCCCATGTTTCAGGTTGATCGTTACTTCAACCATCCTGCGCGGGATTTCGCCAGGACTGATGAAGCTTTTCGAATTCGAAGCGTAAGTGATCGAAATTATGTAACGTACAAAGGGCCGAAAATTGACACGACCACAAAGACAAGACAGGAGATTGAACTTCCGCTCGCATCGGGTGCAGCCGCAGCCGATGCGTTTCGTCACATGTTGGAAGCCCTGGGATTTCGCTTTGTAGCGGCCGTACATAAGCAACGACAATCGAACAGCGTTCATTGGGCCCAGCAGAATGTCGAGATTGTACTGGACCACGTGGATCAGGTAGGCGTTTACACCGAACTGGAAATCACCTGCGAACAGGCTGAAGTGGAGTCGGCGAAACAAGTGCTCGCCTCACTCGCCAAACGACTCGAATTGAGAACCACTGAGCCCCGCAGCTATCTAGAACTTCTTCTTCAAGCAGAAGCGGGCCGATGAATGCTACGGAAGCGCTGATCGACTCCGGAGCACAGGTCAGGCCGTCAAACGTATTAGAATTTCTGCTGCCGTGCCATCCGGTTCGACTGGCTCGCGTGTGTGGCTTCAGAATCCCGATGGGAATTTCGAGACGCAATTTTTCCCATTTCGGACTGTTTGCCTTCTCAATAGCGGGAGGAAGTCAATTCTCATCGCTCGAATGGGCAGCACTCTCGTCGTCTGGCACAACAACCCGTCTGAACCTGCCG
Source organism: Planctomycetaceae bacterium (assembly GCA_002726515.1). Classification (GTDB taxonomy): domain Bacteria; phylum Planctomycetota; class Planctomycetia; order Pirellulales; family Pirellulaceae. The sequence goes on from PBTE01000187.1 coordinate 4,369, forward strand.
GACCAATATTGTGCCAGTACCGATCCAGTCAGCATACAGCCAAATGTGTAGAGAGCCGGTGCGATGGCCGTGCCGTCGCGTTCGGGGAACAGTTGCGTGGCGAGCGTGGCGCCCAGCCCCGCATTCTGCATACCGACCTCCAATGTCAAGGCCCGGCGAATCGGTTCCTGAAACCGGAATGCCCAGCCACTCAGATAACCTGCACCGTAACCCATTACATTGATAGCCAACAAAGCACTCACCAGGTTGAGGTCCCTCGTCGCAAGCAGACCACGATTCAAGCCCACGATGACGGCGATGATCCACAGGATAACGAAATTCGCGACCATCGGCCCGGCCCGTCGCGCCGAAGATTCCAACCTGGGAATAAACATTACCAACAGATGGCCGGCGATGACCGGCAGCACAACCATCAACAACAAAAGATAGCTCGCCTCCCAAACTTTCGCCGCCGGGATTGACTTGCCAGACACCAGAGTTAAACGCAATACCAAAGGCACAACAAGCGGAGACAGCAAGGTTGCGGCTGTCGTCAACCCAACGGAGTAACTGGTGTTGCCGCGCGCATTCAATGTTAACACATTGGATGCCATGGCCCCTGGTACACAACCCACCATCACCACACCGACCAGTTGGTCGCCTTCCATCCCCCAAAGGTGTCCTACTGCCCAGGCAAGTGCCGGCATAACGGAGTACTGGATTGCAGTACCACATAACACCCTGGGCCAGTGGTGAATTACCTGTCGCACTTCTTCCCGCGGTAACATGCAACCTATGGCAAACATGGTTACGGCAATCAAATACGGCAAGCATGGTTTACTGGAAATGAAGGGATCCCAGCCCGCCAGTTGACTTCCACTGACCGGCGCACCCCAGTGATAGGCGGCAAGTGACAAGAACACCAACCAGATTAGCAGATACTTCTGTAGCAACCTTGCTGAAAAATCGATCATGCTCGACCTGAGATCCGAATCGAATGCATGCCCTCTATTAACCCGGCACGCAACGTGAAGATGCCGTTGGTTTGCTCCCATGCGTCCATGAAACCGGTCCAACCAGATAAGGAACCCTCGGGTTTTTCAACGTCCAGTCTACGTTGCCACGAAGACTCGCGTCAGGTGACCGGTCGGCTATCTGGCCCGCTCCTCGCTCCTCAGCAGACCCGCTGGATGTAAACCCTAGCTGGCAAACAACCTGAGACTTTCCCCTCGGCTGACGTGAGAAATGTAATCGCGGAAATCCGGGCGCCAGCTGCGGCATTCGCCCCAAATTTCCGGAGCTGACAAGCCGCAACAAGTGGTGGGGAAAATTACAAAAAGAAAGGTGCATAAGGTGGCACTAGTGGTCTTCGATCACTTACAATGGGATCTGGTCCGTGGTTCCTATCGCGAGGGGCCAAAAAACCACTGGACAGCAGATTTGATTTTCGACTACGATCCTCCCCCTCGCTTGAACTCTGTGTATTTCCCCCCACTTCACTTAAGCTTGGCTGACCCGTCAAGCAATGACTTTCGGAGGCCCTGATGAATCGTCGCAGTGTTGGTTTCTTTGTCTTTGCAATTGTACTCGCATCCTCCATCACCGCTTCCAGCACAGCTGGCGCACCTGATTTAAAAAAGATCAAATGCCCCATCTCCGGACGCCCCGTCAAGGCCACCGCCACTGCTGAGTTGGACGACTATACCGTCTACTTTTGCTGTGGTAACTGTGTCAAGGCATTCAAGAAGGATAATGCAAAATTTACCGCCAAAGCTTTTCACCAGGTAGTGGCTACCAACCAGGCGGAACAGGGCACTTGCCCCAAGTCTGGAAAGGGTTTGAACCCTGGTGTGGCGTTGGACGTAAATGGCGTTAGTGTTTCCTTCTGTTGCAAGCGTTGCAAGGGTTGGGCAGTGAAACTGGCCGGAGACGCTCGCATCCAGAAAATCTTCAATCGTGCCGCGTTCAAAAAGCATTTCAGCAAGGTTGAAAAATAAGAACCTTTCGTCCTGAAAATCTCAGTGATTATCAAGGCGCGGAGCCTTGGGCTCCGCGCCTTTTTTGTTGCCATCCGGCCAGCCACGCAAACACGGCCCAGACCAAGTCGCCGATCGTTGCTAGCGGCCACCAACGAACCGTCGAACATGAACCAGGCGTCTTCTGCATTGCTGTCTACGATGTTTCAGTCCGGCAGTTCTCCTGAAGAACACTAGCAAGGATTGACCTGTTCGACCGCCACCGACTATGCCATAATCCGCCCGCTTTCAACGAGCTATTCCCCGGTTTTCTCCACTCGAGATCGGCCTTGCCCTATGCTTTCCGAGTGTGCGAGATGAAAATTTTCTTCTCAGTTGGCGAACCCAGCGGTGACCTGCATGGATCCAATCTGATTCGTGCTCTCCACAGTCGTCAGCCGGATATCGAGTGCATCGGATTTGGTGGACCGAAAATGGTGGCTGCTGGAGCTCGTTTGCATGAGGATCTGACGCGACAGGCCATCATGGGCATCTGGCGCATTGCGAGCGCCATTCCCACTTTGCTTCTGTTGCTTCTGCGCGCCGATCGCATTTTCCGTCATGAACGCCCGGATGCGGTCGTCTTGATTGATTTTCCTGGATTCAATTGGTGGATTGCCTGGCGGGCCAAGCAGCGGCGAATCCCCGTTATTTATTATGGAACTCCGCAACTTTGGGCCTGGGCCCCTTGGCGCACCAAGAAAATGAGACGCCTCACCGATCATGTCCTCTGTAAACTCCCTTTTGAACAGGACTGGTTTCGCCAGCGAGGCGTGCATGCCACTTACGTAGGACATCCCTACTTTGATCAACTGGCAAGCCAGTCACTCGATCAGCAATTCCTCAACCATCAACGCGATCACACTCGTCCCCTGGTCGTCATCCTGCCCGGTTCCCGAACTCAGGAAATCAAGTCGAACCTTGTCTGGTTCTTAAAAGCGACCGAACACATACGAGCCAAAATACCGACTGCCCGCTTCGTCGTTGCCGGTTACAACAAGAAACAAAGTGTTCTGGCCGATAAAATTTGTCGCCAACGGGGAAGCTCCATGGAAATCTTCCACGGACGAACCCAGGAACTCATGAAGCTGGCGGACTGCTGCATGGCGTGTTCCGGCTCGGTCTCGCTGGAGCTGCTTTACCGGACCAAGCCAACCGTGATTTACTACCGTGTTTCACGGTTTGCGTATTATTTAGTAAAGCCTTTCCTGACAGTCCGGTACATCACCCTGGTAAATATTCTGAGCGACCCTCAACCCCTTAAACCGACCCGTCAACCTTCCGGCGTGACAAGCCCGCCCGCTGACCGGGCATTGATGCCAGAGTACCCCACCTACCTGGATAAGTCGAAGCCGATGGCCCAGCACGTCATCCGCTGGCTCACCGACAAGGATGAACGCCGACAACTGACGGAAAGGATGAATCGTCTGAAGGATCGCATCTGCGCACCGGGAGCCTCGCAACGAAGTGCTGACTACATCCTGGCCGCACTCGGTGAGGGGCGTCAGAGTAGACCTGCCGCGTCAGGAGCCGTTTCTGACGAACTTGACAAGGCTGCCTGAGATGCGAACATTCACCCTGGATCGGCTGGAATGCCCGGATAGGGGAACACGAGTTCCTCGTTTCACCATCAGCCCGGCGGTTCCACCACTCCAACTTCGGGGAAAGGTGGACCAACACCCGGTCGATCATAACCACCGTAGAGCTTGAACATCATGCTGCTAGGCGAGCCAGCCAGAACCCGATACGACTTGAATTTCAACTGTTGTGGATTTCCGGTCCGGGTCTCTCCCTTTTTTTGGGTGATGGGACTCCTCTTGGGGCTATCGCTCGCCGACCGGAAAACCGCTGTCGTCCTTCTGAACCACCACGGCTTCGGTGCAGCAACCGATCTCGACCAACTCCCTCAGAACTGGGCATTCATCCTGCTTTGGATCGTGGCCCTGTTCGTGTCTATCTTGATTCACGAGCTTGGGCATGCCATCGTCCTACGAAAATTTGGAATCTCGTCCCACATCGTGCTTTATCAATTTGGTGGACTGGCCGTTCGAGATGGTTCGACCTACGCCGCCTACGGCCACACGCAACAACTGAACTCTAAGAATCAAATCATGGTGTCGGCCGCGGGACCGGCAGCCCAGTTGTTGCTTGCCTGCCTGTTGTTCGCCGTGCTGCGTATTGGCGGATTTCGAGTTCCCTACTTCGAGACGCCATTCGGCATTCATCTCCCGGTCGGGTCGGGATTACCGATTTCAAATGCTCTGCTCTGCATGTTTCTTTTCTATTTACTGGTTCCCAGTATCCTGTGGGCCATCTTCAACCTGGCACCGGTGTATCCCCTGGACGGCGGTCACATTTCACGAGAACTGTTTTTACTGCTGAATCCCAGGGAAGGCATCCGCCACTCGTTGATCTTGTCAATCGCGACGGCAGGTGGAATAGCAATTTACATGTTCATCCATCACAACACCTTGATGGCGGTTATGATGGGTTGGTTGGGCTATTCAAGCTACCAGATTCTTCAAGCCTACACGGGGAACCGATTCGGTGGCCCGGGGAGATCCTCTTGATGAGCAGTCCAACTCGGCAAGGCGTTCACCAGGTTCCCACACGGCGCGTCATTCTGCTGGGAGCCAGCAATCTCAGGTGGAGCATTTCCACAGTGGTTCCGACGGTTCGAGAGTCCTGGGGGGCGCCTCTTGACCTGCTGGGAGCGTTCGGACACGGTCGTTCCTATGGCATCGACAGTTGGGTTTTAGGAAGAAGCCTGCCGGGCATCGTAGATTGTGCTTTGTGGGAGACTCTGCAATCACGGTCGCCTGCCAAGACCGCCGCCCTGGTCACCGACGTCGGCAATGACCTGCTCTATGGAGTCGAAGTCCAGCAGATCATCGCGTGGGTTCAGACCTGTCTTGAGCGGTTGGCAGATAATCATGCCAGGACCATCATGACAGAACTGCCCATCGAAAATCTGGAACGTCTGGGACCGCTTCGCTACAACTTCTTCCGCTCCATTCTCTTTCCTCGCTGTCGGTTGACTCTTGCTGAGATGCTGAACCGCGCCAGGGAATTGAATCAGCGACTCCTGAAATTGGCGCTTCACTTTTCAGCGACTACCGCACGGCCACAAAAAGAATGGTACGGCATCGATCCAATCCATATCCGGAAAACGGCTGGAAATCGTGCTTGGCGAGAAATCTTCTCGAAATGGAACGCGGATAATGAGCAAGTTTCTACCCATTTCCGCCGTTCTGTGGGCCTGTGGCTGACTTTACGGAACCTGAAACCATTCCAACGACGCTTCTTCGGAGCACAACAAGTCCATCGGCAACCCTGTGCGCGGCTGTCAGAAGGTTCCCTGATTTCACTCTATTAAAATTTTCTGACAGGACAAACTACTAGTAATTTTTCTCCGAACAACGACGTGAAGTTCGACATTCTTCCAGGGCAGGTCGTTTTTTTTTCACATTCTCAAAAATGTGAAAAAAAAAATCCTTCATCTGGCTGATAAAACAGGTAAGAAGCAGGTCCATCAAAGATCGGCAACGAAACGCTTGTGAAGCCCATCTCCGAAACAAAAAATCGCCTTGCAGAACCGAAATTCTAGCCGGACTTCCATCATGCTTCGCATTCACTTGCCAATGTTTTGATGCAATTCCACAACCTGTGAAAATTCGAAGGACCCTTCTTCGAAAACATCCTCCACGGAGTTGATTGCAGTGGACCTCGATCGCACACAACCCGGAAAGTGAGGTTCCAAAAGTCTTGCAAACCTTGTCGCAAATCGTTTGTTTTCCCTAGAAAACAAGTAGTTTCCAAGCCTCACGCGCCACTTGCACCATCGTGACCGGGGTCCTGTTGAAAGGTCTCCCAGGTCGCAGGTAACCGACCTTGCAAAGCACATCACAAAGAGAAATCAGAGTCTTTCTTCCTCGATCACCGAAGTTGAGACGCGCATTTCGATCGATTGACGTTCACAAATTTTCAATTCCGAAAACCCGCTTGAAGACAAGTCACCCTCGAGCGACTTCATCACGGACAACCGGTTGTCGTACACCTGACTGGTTGTTGCATTTGTCTCAATAAAACTTTCAGAAAATTCAACTTGGTCTTGACGAAGTTTCCACGATTTTGATGATTTACATCAAAGCCGGTTGCAAACTTTTTTTAATCGCTTACAAATACGAACTGTGAGTATTCGATGCCACCTTTTGTTTCGTTGAAACGACACACGGAGTGGCGTGTCAACGAAACGCTCTGCGGCGAAATGGAACGCCACAGGGAGTGGTTTTTTAGGTGTCGCAAGAGTCGTCCTTGAACAATCTGGACTAACACGGGACGGATCTCGACACTTCCTTTTTTTATGGAGGACGGATTGTGGCCAAGAAAAAGGCAAAGAAGAAGAAAGCGGCTGCCAAGAAGAAGGCAGCTCCAAAGAAGCGGACTGCTAAGAAAAAGGCCAAGAAGAAGGCTGTAAAGAAAAAGGCCAAGAAGAAGGCCGCTAAGAAAAA
>PBTE01000188.1 GCA_002726515.1 Planctomycetaceae bacterium
ACAACAACAAGAGCGCCGTGGCATAATAATAGGGATTGGGGCCTATGCCATCGACTGCGTCCACGGCTGTGTGCACAACCGTCTCGCATAACATCACGCTCAGGTAAACAGAAAACACCAGCTGAAAAACGGCTGCCCACATCAGCAACGCACTTTGAAAACGTGCGCAAGCCGCGACCACGATTCCACCGACGATTAAAAGCAGCAATGCGCCCACGTTAACTCGCCTTTCCTTCAGTGTTGGATGATGCCTGTTCGATACTCGCTGCACCCAAACGTGTCAACTCTTCGTGGCTGCTATTTTGTTGGCCTCTTCCAGGGACGTGATACCTGCCAACGCAAGTCGCGTGGCATTTTTGTGAAGCAGCCGCTGTGTATTGGCATCCTTGGAACGGCCTCCGTCTACGGACGAGAAATCGTTGGCGGCCAAGCGTGATTTAAGCTCGTCGCTTATCACCATCACGTCGAAAACCCCCGTGCGGCCACGATAACCTGTTCCCTTACAACGAGGGCACCCGCGAGCCTGCTTGACCCGGGCCGGATCCAGCTTGCGATCAAGAAGTTTCTGATGGTGCCTCGCCGACAAACTCGCCGTCACTTTACAATGACTGCAAAGTCTCCTGACAAGTCTTTGAGAAATAACGATATTGAGTGCCGAAGCGATCACAAACGGTCGTATCCCCAGATCAATCAGCCGCAAGATCCCCGTGTGATTGCTGCTGGCATGGAGAGTCGCCAGCACAAGGTGGCCCGTCTGGGAAGCCTGGAGCGCTATTTCCGCGGTTTCAGCGTCACGGATCTCGCCAATCGAAATCACATCGGGATCCTGGCGCAACACGCTGCGAAGAGTCTTGGCAAACGTGATCCCTGCCTTGTCATTGATTTCGATCTGACTCGCTTCCGGTAAAATGTACTCAATCGGATCTTCGATGGTGATGACATTCCGCTGACTGAAATCGATTTCCCGCAACATGGCATGCAGACTGGTACTCTTGCCACTGCCAGTCGGACCACAAACAAGAATCATTCCCGCAGAGGCTGACATCTGTTTCCGGATGTGGTGGTAGTTTCCCTTCGTAAGCCCCACATCCTTCAAACCGAAATTGACAGCGCTTTGGTCCAGGACACGAATCGATATCTTCTCGCCGTGCATCACACCTGCCGTTGCTACGCGAAACGAGATGTGCCCGCTGGGCGTCCTGGCCACAAACTTGCCATCCTGTGGCCTGCGGCGTTCCGCAATGTCCATCCCAGAAATGGCTTTGATGCTGTTGATCACTGCGTTACTCTCCCGCACATCCAGTTGATGCATTACCCGCAGTTGACCATCCACACGAAAACGCACGCTGCATTCGGCGGAACTGGAAGGCTGAATTAAGATGTCACTTGCCAGATCCGCCACCGCTTCTCCGACGATCTCAGAAGTCAACGTCAACACTTCAGTATCCTCAGCCGAACGGCTGTAAACTTCCGCCAGACTTCGACCCGAAGTATCCAGCAAAAGTACTGAAGATCTTGCATGCGCCTCGCTGCCAAAAGGATCTGAGGATCCGGCCTTCATACCGATGGCCATCCTGATTGCATCCCACACCGAAATTCCACCACCCCGTGTTGCCTCCAGCACAAAGAACGCCACCAGGGCTAGAAAATAGGGAGGGCCGATCAACAACAGTAAAATGGTGGAAAGCACTTTGAGGTGGCCGGGTACGAGTTTGGTCGGTACGTACTTTTGCGCCAGAAAAAGGCCCGTGAAGAACCATGCAAACAACAGAACTAATCGGCCGATTTCGACTGGCATATCAGTAAAGACACATGCGCCTTGCCACCGCGGCATTCATGTAGTTGAACATCAAAAATCGCCTGCCCGACGCTCCAGGTTAACCCCATACCGAGCCTCTGTCCATCGCGTTAGCCACTTGCCAGCAACCCGCAAAACTGCGTGATTTCCTGGGCAGTGGTGGAACGAAAACGCAGCGGGCAGGGGGTTGAAACACCGATTGCGCAATTTCAACCCGGGATCTAAGCATCGACGTCCCCATTCCGCCTGGTCCCCGGACAGTTGCCTGTCCAAATCAAGCGGTTCCTGTTTTAAGGAAACTCCTGCGGTTGCCTAGTAGTCGAAACCGCTCAAGACAACACGAATGTCAAACTCGGGACGATTCGAGCACCACTAACGGATACGAAACTCCTGGAAACAGGATCGTTGCGATCAGCGTGCCTGGAGCGTCTTCTGCCGGGCCGGGCGGACTACTCATGTATCCCAGCCAAGCTTGTCGACCGCTCACAAACCTCTGAAAAAAACAGACCGATCTACCGGCAACCTCCACGCACAACATTTTTTCCGGCGCCAGTGGCCAATCACGATGAAGTTGTCTATCAAACCATCTTTTGCCAAATTATTTTTTTTCTGCGACTCCAACCGGCGCAAAATTCCACAACACAAATGGTTATTCGAGCCGTTGACCCGGTTTACGCTTTAGCCCTCTAAAACAAAACAAATCAAGCTCCTTCCCCTGAGCTGACATTTTTTGAAATAAATTTATTGCAGAGCCGGTGACACTGCAAACCTGCCACGCTCTTGCGATTTGGCGGGCTTTCCTTGAAACTTGGCTCTGCATTTCGTAAGATAGCCGCTCGCAAATTAAGCGTATGAAAATTGTTCGGTGGACGGAGATGCCGATATGTCAAGCACAGTGTTCTTTGATCAAGAGTGTCCCATTTGCGGCCGACTCTTGCAGATCCGTCTCACTTACCTAGGACGTAAGGTAGCGTGCCAACACTGTCATGGTGAGTTTGAAGCATGCGATCCCGACAGTGCGGCTTATCCCCCATCGGAATCAGGAATTACGCTTCTACAGCGAGCCGGTCAACTCCTAACACCCGAAGAAGAAGTTCGAACTCGTCCTCGGTAGCTGCGCGACCCTCACCGGCTGTGAAATCGATCCAGCACTGGAAGACAGGTTACTGCCGCCCTACCCCCGCTCCCTGGTAACCGCTGCTGGTCCCCCCATTTTCTACTTCGCGGAATCTCTCGCATCTGGTCCTCCGGTTTGACACATCGGTAGCTTGGCGGTAGCGGGGTTAAGAAGAGCACCACCTTTGCGACACCGGTTCCGTTGACTTGGCTGTCCAGGGGTAAACGGACAGCCAAATCAACAAATGAATCCTGCAACGTTGGGAATAACCATCCACACAGACGTTAACCCCCGACGCGAAAGGTCACAGCGATGAACAGGGACAGCGATTCAGAATCCGTCTTGATTATGAGCTAATCCGGAAAGGAGGGTACGGCTTTCCGGCCAGGCGCGGTTAAACCAACCGGAAGTGCGTTTCCAATGTTCAATTTGACTGCGTAGTAACGGCGAAGGTAGAACCACTCCAGTGTGATGACAAGAAACGGCTGTCTGCAGTGGATCTGTCAGCAAGTGGACAGAAACTGGTTTCCAGGCAGTGACTGCAGATGTTCGGCAGGTTGGCCACAATCACACCCGTGACACTGCAAATGAGGTTGAAATTCGGGAAACGCGGCAACTGGTTCTACATACACGCGGTACGAACGAGAATCTCCACCCTTGGACGGTGCCAGCAACGGTCAGTCCGGGAGACTTCGGTAGTGACGCAGTTCTTCACAGCAGCGGCCGTGGTTCGACATGGACGAGCCAAAATAGCGATGTCAATGCGAGGTAGCTGGCCCCCAAGGGAATAAGATCGTGGCCGTCGGTGAAAACCAGTGTGATTTCAAGTACCAATAGAGGTGTTCCCGGGAAATTGCAGAAATGTAAGTACCAAAGGACCTGTTCGATGGAATGTTCCGCAAGGCAGCCACTGGTGGGGTGCCGGGAATACGACAGCTTCCAGCGACCAGCCCGCCGGTTCAGTGGTTTTCCGACTTCCTTCGAGAGGTCGAGACGTGATCGACTGACTTGGCAAAACAGCTTTTACTACGGGAATTTGAGAGGATTCGGGCGTTGACGGGATTTTCTTCGAAGCAGAACATAACCATAAAGTCTTTAAAACAAGCAGCTTAGATGATCTTCCTGCGGAACGGCCTCTCCTGAATTGGAGTATTGACATGCCACAACTGCCAACTAGAATGGGGGGCGTGCTCTGATGAATTGGGCCGGTTGGGTCGAATACTCTGTTTTTTTTGATTAGAGACTTGACAACCCCATTGACGCAGTTAGAATCAGGGCAGTAACAGCAGACAAATCCATCATAGGTGCTCGTGACTCACCCTCAAAAACAGAACACTTTCCCAAGAACGTGGGAGGACCGTGTTTTGTTTTTGCAGTGTGAGTACGGGCATTTTTTTATTTCTTGACTCCGCTACAAAACCGAAAAGTCTTACACGAACGACGAGACTTCCGAACTTATCGAAACAAGATTCAAACTAAATCAGTAAACAAGGAGCCTGATAGCTCGTGAACCCCGCCTGACATTTATTACAGTCTTGTGCGAAGTGATTCGTGCCGGCTGCCGGGTGTGTGAAAACGAGTGTTCAGTATTTCTCACCGAACCAGAGAAGATTTTTTGCTCGTGACTTTCGCTTAAAACCCAGCAGCTACACGCGACTCAGTTGCGCTAGAGGCAGGTAAACAGGCGAGAGACAGCGGGCATTTTTTATTTCTTGATGCAGAATCCAAACAACTAACACCAAAAGGAACTGGCCGACAGTCGAGACGGGTTGATATCTCGGCAGAGGCCGGACGAAGGTTAATCACCAAGCGCTCGTGATCCGCAACTAACAAGGTACAGCATCTATTTTCGTACAGCGTGTGCGCGTGGGAACTCGCGTCACACCTTCGAAGGTCGATCGTACGTTGCCAGTTGCGGGTCACGAGCGTTTTTTTTTGGACCCGGGGAATCCCACCCCCAACAGAAGCAGGAGTTGCTAGTGACGGTAAACGATCAATGATTTTTGGTTTGACACTACTTTGATTTTGATTGTTTGAACCTTTGGGTTTTCTATTATCTGGAAAGGCAATTCCTATGAGAAACTACAAATTTTGCAACCACGTCACAGCTACTTTGACTCTGCTTTTTATCTCCATTTTCGTGCTGTTATCCGCTTCACAAGTCGTTGCAGCACCAATCTCAATCAGCAACACAACGATTCGTGATACTTGGACTAACTCTCTGCCCGACCCGATCACGAATGACCTCAATCCTGACAAGTTCATGTTGAACTCCGATCGTGCCGTCCAAATTTTTCCTTCGGCATTTTTGGTGCTTCCCCCAGATCCGCTCACGATGGACACGGGCCGCGGTGAAGGGTTGATCGCTTCAACTCAGCCGGATGGTATCACATTCGACAAGGAACTCCGGTTTGGAGTCACAGCCGGCACGGGTATTACTCTAAGTACAAGCGTGATCGGCCTGGTTTGGAATTTCATCGATCCCTCGATCAATGCCAACAGCCCCCATTATCGATTCCAACTCGGTACAGTCACTAACGTGGCGTCTGAGGACCAGGGATTCGTCATTGCCAAGCGGGATGGGAACGGAATGGAAACCATCCTCTTCCAAGACAACTCGATCGGCCTGGATCCGCTGAGCGTCTACAACTTCGGAGTCGACCGAGACCCCATCAATCCCGACGACATGACGGTTTCGATTGTCAAAGTAAGCGGTCCAGGGGAACCTGCAGGACAATTGGTCCTCGCAACTGCTACGGATAGCGGCAGCGGATTGGGAGGTGGTGCGGTGGGTCTCTATGCAGACAACACGTTCGACAACCAGTGGCAGGACATACAAGTTCCGGAACCCAACACGGTGGCTCTGGCTGGAATGGGCATCATGGGGCTGATGATTTTCCTGGGCACGCGTTTTCGACGGCAGTTGACTGTCCACGCTGTCCTCTAAATTTCACAGAAAAAACAAACGCAACCACTTCCCATCGTTTGCATTGCTTCTGACCAGGTACGACTGACAGCCTCGGTGCGTGCCTTACCGTAGGCAGGTTGAACGGTGTCATGAAGAAAACGCCATGTATACCAACTGTATGTAATTGAAGTAGATCACTCGATGACTTGAAAAGGTCCTTCCATGGAACCGCGAGACCGGCCCCTGGTCTATCAAACCGGAAGGCAGCAGCCAGAAACTGCCAAGACTCGGATGTCGGGCAGCTGCGAGAAAGGTTTAACAACCAGATAAACAGCTCCTGAAGCTTGTCTGTATGAGTGAAAAAAACGTTGGCAAGTCCACGAGGACTTTACTCGTGCCTGCCAGTAATTTTGAAAAACAGGCTGATTCAACACTGAAGGTTTGTCCTGTCTGCGACAGAACAAGCGAATCGCTACGGGTGCGCCTCCCGGCGGGGTGCGTGTGCTACACGTATGCCCCCTGCCAGGAAACGGACCCATGAGAAACCTTCTCACAGATTCGTTTGTCAAACGCCCGGCCGGATCTTACCACCCCGGCCAAACGGGATCACCAATCCCGTAAGACAAAGTTGTTCACCGGTGAAACCCCGGTCGCCACTTCAAGTGGCGTCTCCCAATGGCGAACAACACGCCCTTGGGACACGGAACTTGAGGATGCCTTTCCGCAAGGTTCGTGTGTCAAACCGTACGGCGGGCTTAACCCACCCGGCCAAACGGGATCGCCCATCCCGTAAGACAAAGTTGTTCACCGGTGAAACCCCGGCCAGAGAAAGTACCGTGTCGGTGGCCGTCAACCAACCTCTACGGTACACGACATTGGTAGAGTCCCCGCTTAGACCCCTTATTTACGGAGGTTCGATAATGCCGCGAAAGACAAGAGAAGTCGAAGACGTTGAAGTCACATCCGATGGTCATGACAATCACACTCCTCTCACCGAAGCTCCGCGTCAACAAAGCCCTGCAAGAAAGAACCATGCTAGTAAGAGAAACGAAATTTGGAAGCACGGTATGCAACGGCGACGCAACAAACGTTACTCACTGTAGTGTATAAGGGACGAATCCTGAGCGACGAACCGGGAAACACCGCCATCGGCAAACCGATGGTTGCGCCTATCCGCATCGTGTCTGGCCCGTCTACAAGAGCCGGAAAGCGGAGCCTGCGGGCAAGTTGGTAGAATTTACGTCTCCAGGGTAACGGTAACCTGTTTTTTCCCATCCACTTCTGCCTGAATTTGTGTGAGTTCACGTCACCCACACGGCTGAAAGCAAGTCCGCCTGAGAACTTAAGATAGATGACAATTTATCATCACGATGAATTACCGAGTGCTGCTGGAGCCAGGTCTTTCGAACACCGGTTCCACGCGGCAGAAAATCCGGGTGTCTGTATGGTCTCTCGGATTCTTGTAATCGTGACGGATACTCCGGAGCCCAGCTGAACCAAACGATCCGAAAATCATCGGGGATGAACTGCACTTTGACAGTATCATTTCCAGACTTGGATCAAGTGATGTCACGCGGACTCTCAACGCCATTGACGATGCTCTTCAAAGGCTCGCCACAAATCGCATTGGCAATCGCACCAGTTGCACGCCGTCGAAGTTCCTCGATTGCGGTCACGCTGAAAGCAGCGTAATGAGATGTGATGACCATGTTCTCAAGACGGCTGAGAGGATGACCAGCAGGAAGTGGTTCGGGACTTGTAACGTCCACGGCCGCCCCGTTCAAATGTCCCTGCTCTAGTTTGCCAACCAGGTCCTCGGTAACGATCAAGTCGCCTCGAGAAACGTTTACCAGCAATGCACCCTGTCGCATTTTCCCGAGACTATCCGCGTCCATCATCCCCCGGGTCGTGTCGTCACTAGGACAATGGAGCGAGACAATGTCGCTTTGCTCGAGCAATTCATCAAAGCTGACACTTTGAGCTCCCCCTGCTTCGATGACCTCATCGGAGACAAACGGGTCGTGGACGAACAAAGGACATTTAAAGGCTTGTAATCTCGCCGCAACCGCAGTCCCGATACGACCAAATCCAATCAACCCTACCGAGTGTTCTCGAAGCACCTTGACGTCACCCTTTGTACCAGGAGGTCCCCACTTTCCGTCGCGGACAACTTGATTCCCGCTGACCACTTTTCGTGTGAGTGCCAGAAGTAGCGCGAGGGCGTGATCGGCTACCTCATCAATACAGTAGTCAGGCACGTTACACACAGGAATGCCAGCTTCGCGTGCTGCTTTCAAGTCGATGTTGTCGACCCCGATGCCGTAACGGGAAATGACCCGGCAGCGTTGCAGGGTTGAAATCACTTTAGCAGACAAGGGAGCATAGGTCGTGATGACATAGTCCACATCGCGACAGGCTTCAATCAGCTGGTCCTCGTCCCGGCATTGGGCTTCGACAACCTCTGCTCCAATCGGCTCGAGTATAGCGCGCTCCGGGTCGATGTTTCCCCAACCGTGGTCAGTGATAATCGCTTTCATAAGTTGGCATCCCTTTCAAAAAAGCTTGTCGTCAAGCCTTGTTCACTATTGCTAGGTTCGAAGAACTTAATATCTTAACTTGATAGAGAATTGCTTCCAAGTTGGGACATGACCGCTGGAAAAGTGCGTTTGTCAAATCCTTCAACCTTCCGCGAACCGTCACGAGAACCACACCACCGTTTAACCAACGGCACCAACAATAACACGATCTAAACTCATTCAAATCGTGAATCGTAGCGCCGTCTTGCTTCTCTTCATTTCGGCTTCCAGAGGAAATGCTTGTGGAGAATCTTTGTTACCTGAAAGCACGGGCATTCTCTCTTCAACGGAACCGATCTCAACGGACGGAGAGGTGATCCCGAAATTTGGTCAATTGAAGATGGTTCTATCACAGGCTCCGCAAATTCCAAGACCCGGCTGAAGCACAACACGTTTCTCGTTTGGCAAGAAGGAAAAGTCGAAGATTTTATGTTGGAATTGGAGTACCGCATTTACGTGGGGACAATGGAATACAATATCGCAGCCACTTTGACGCCCCGAAACGCTGGATCGTAGGGGGATACCAAGCGGACCTGGAAGCAGAAGACAAATATTCCGGAATACTCTATGAAGAACGCCGCGTGGAATTCTCGCTCTTCGTGGCCAACGGGTGGACATCGACAGTGCCGGAAAACGCAGGGCGGCAACTGTAGCAGAAACGGCTCACCTATAAAAAACCATTAGCAAGGAACGCCGGAATACCTACAAAATTGAAGCTATCGGTCCACACCTGTGTCACACCATCAACGGCCAAGTCATGTCGGAAGTGATCGACCGAGAACAGGAGAAATTTCGCCAGTCAGGCATCCTGGCTCTGCAGGTGCACGTCGGCCCGCCCATGAAAGTCCAATTTCGAAATCTGTTTTTACGGCGCATCAAGGTAGAGTCCTCGCCGTGAACTGTCAGATGAATGGGCGGACATGAAGTGTGCGTGGCCCCCTTTCCCGTCACGGTTTCTTCCACCTCGCAAGCGGAGACTGAACGGTCAACAGTCATTTCCATGGATAAGCAAAATAGCATAGAACCCCAATGCTGCATTCGGCGGTTACGGCAGCCAACTTTTGAATCATTGACCCGACGAAATCCCTCGAATCCACTCGATACAGCGACGCGGAGCCTCACCGTAGTTGTAGAAAGCGACCGTGTCCGCTCCATGGGAGATGGCCGTGTCAACGGCTCGATTCAACTCCTGCTTGGAAAGTAACGCCGTACCCATTCCCGGGCTATAAAAACCGAGTCGAAGTCCGACCACTAGCTGCTGGTGTGGGGCCAGTTGTTGTTTGGCATTCCGTGTGATTCGCGCGATGCGTTTGATCGATTCACCATACGCCGCCACAAATACGACGTCTGCGGAATAGTGGTTTGTGCTCGCAATCAGTTTCACACCATTTTGCTGCACGACAGCTTTAAGTTCGGTTAACAGTGATTCCTCGCAGCGGCGGAAATAGGCCTCGTAATCGACCAGTTCCGGTACCCGCGCACGAAACTCGACAAGTGTGGCTGCTAGTTCTTCGTCCACGGCAGGCGCCGCGTTAAAATACTTATCCAAATGGGAGCGGACCGCGATACGAACAGCTTCCACGTCGACTGCGGCTTGTTGCGCCGCTTTCACGTCAGCCGGATTGAAGCTGATATCAAGCAGGGACTCTTCCAAATCCCGCAAATGAAGTCCCGTACGTTCATGGTGATGCCCCGTGACCCAGGTACCACCGTGCGCACGTCCCCTATAATTCGGAGCTTCGAGAAGTATTGAATGCAGGGAATAGTTCTTTGCCAGATCGGCTACCAGCCGGACCACGTAGTCTCTTGCAGCTGGATCTCCTGGCGTCAGGGCGTGCGGATAGGAGTCTCCATAAACGTTATGAATCGTAGACTCTGGATGTAGCAACCCGAGTCGCGTGTTATGCAAGCACACCGTCCAAGCCGAAATTTCCAGATCAAATTGCCGCGCTGCTTCGCAAATATCGGCAAACAGATTGCCCGCTGAACAGTACTTCGATACCTCGGGATGAATCAGACTTGAATCCCACGTTGGCTGGTCCGGCCGGAAATAGACCACACCGTCCTCCAACATCCGAACTCTCCGGCCGGTGCTGTGAGGATGAAGAAAGAAACCTGCGTGATAGGCGCTGGTCAAATAAAGTCGTTCGATACCCAGGCTCCGAACATATTCCACCAGTTGTGGAACACCCTCTTCAGCAAAATTCCAAGGATAAACAAAAAGTCCGGGCCGGGTCATTTTTCTAGACAATTTTAACTACTGTCTGTTGTGCAAACCACCATATGTCAAGCCATAGAGGGCAAACAGTCGTTCGAAGAAACCTTCTCCTGACTGAGGAGAACTAAATGGGACGAATGTTCGTCATCGCAAAACGTCTTCAAACAAAAGGAACGAATGTAACTGTACCACTCTTGGAATTCAAAAACAGAGTTCCAAACAACCGTGTTCGCTTGCCATTCAGGCCTGCAACAGAATCCGGGGAACGCCGGAGCCAAACACGGTTCTTGAAGTTCGAAATGACTTAATCTCACTTTCGCAGAATCTACTGGAAGGTTGACTTCCGCTACCAATCAGGACGGTCCGCTGAGCGGCCCGACAACCTGTCAGCTGACGTTCTTCCGCATCCAGACAGATGATAATGCAATCAAAAGAAAGACACATGGTGCGGATTGCAACCGTCAATCGCGGTCTTCTCAGTTGCCGGAAACTTCACTCGTCAAAGAAACGATGCACGCCGGAAAATCCGAGATTTTCCGGCCTCCTTTTGCGTGTCGGCGGAGGTAGGTACAGCGTGCTCACTTTGAGAATCTATCAACGGCCCGCAGAGTGACGGTTGTTTCCGCGCAGTACGAAAAGAAATCCGACAAAAATTCTTTGGTAAACACCAACTTTCGTTTGTTGCCAGCGGTTGGGCTGCTTGCTGCTAGCACCGCAGCCCTCTTCCCACCACAAAGGTCGGGAGTGCCGGCCGAATACTTTCGTATCTGAAATTCCTGTGACCATAAGAAACAAGGCAGCGAGGATAGGCAAAGGCAACCTTTCTGATTCTAGGAATTGTTCAAAGTTTACGGTTTGTATAGACGATACCAAACCTGCCAAATGCCGCCATGGAAGTGCGCCGTTCGTCTTCCTCGGGTTGCGAATTTTGGCATAGGGGGATTCAAACTGAGCCGGGTTTGCGGTTTTAGCCGCAAACCAACACGTCTCATTGAGAAAACCCCTGTGCCGATTCCGGTGAAGAAGTGCACCAACCGGAAAGCAACCAAGAAGAGAGTTCATGAGCCGGCAAGTCGTTCAAATCTGGTCGCTGACGCTGATTGCTGCCATCGTTCTCACAGGGTGCCATCCGACTCATCCCTTCTACTTGTATGAGGATGGAGATCTTTCACATTTTCTGGACCATGCCACAGACATCGAACACCCGGATGTCCACACCGAACCCCTCTTAGAGGCCTCCCAGAGCAAGCCACCACTAACGGTACTTCATCCCAACTTTGACAACTATTGGGATCTGAGCTTGGAAGAAGCTGTTTGTCTCGCCATGCACAACAGCAAGGTAGTCCGGTCCGTCATCAACCCCGGAACCAGCTTGATTACCTCGGCCGTGGGGTCGTTTGGAGGTGCGCTGTCGTCCTCGGACAGTATTTTGACGAACCCGAACTTTGTGACGACCGTTTACGACCCAGCCATACAAGAAACAGATCCAAACACAGGCGTCGAAGCGGCTCTCTCGGCCTTCGATGCCCAGGTTGCCGCCAGCCTCTTCGTGGACCAGCGTGACCGCCCCCGCAACCTCGACTCCTCTTCATTCTTCACAAACCTCGACTACCAGAAAGTTGCGACGTCCCAACTGGAACTCAGCAAAAAGACTGCTCCGGGTAGCAGTGTCGCCGTACGGACTCTTCACCAACATGACAATCTTCAATCCAGTGCCCCGAACCAACCTTTATCGAGTTTCTGGACCGTAGGTTACGAAATGGAAGCCAGGCATCCACTGATGCGTGGCAGTGGTGTTCAGGTCAATCGCATCCCCACGATCGTGGCTCGGATTCGAACCGACATCGCACTCACCACTTTTGAGGCCAATGTGCGTGACCTGGTGTTCGATATCGAATCCGCTTACTGGGAATTGTACTTTTCCTACCGTGCCCTCGATGCTGAGAAACAAGGCCGAGACAGTGCACTGGCTACCTGGAAAAAAATCAATGCCTTGCATCCTATATTGCCGGGCGGTGAAGCCGACAAACTGGCTCAGGCCCAACAGCAGTATTTTGAATTTCAGAGCCGAGTACAGGCTTCCCAGGGCGAGTTGTTCAAGGGTGAAAACCGCTTGCGGTTCCTGATGGGACAGGCAGTTGCCGATTCTCGTCTGATTCGCCCCGTGGACGAACCTACCACGGCACAAGTCTCTTTCGACTGGTACGAAATCCTGGAAGAGTCACTGGCGCGCAATGTTGAACTTCGAGGTCAAAAGTGGCGTTTAAAACAAAGTGAACTTGAATTGATCGCCTCACGAAACAACTTGTTGCCTCAACTGGATGTCGTCGGCTTGTACCGCTGGATCGGAATGGGCGATGATTTGACCACAGGAAACCGCCAGGGCGTTAACTTCGCAAATCGTGGTTCCACCGCCTATGGCGAACTGAGCGAAGGTGACTATCAGGAATTCCGTTTTGGCGTTGAAATGGGATTTCCAGTGGGATTCCGACGGGAGTTATCCGGTGTCAGAAACAGCCAACTTCAAGTCGCCCGTACCAAAGCCGTGTTAGAAGACATGGAATTAGAGGCGAGTCATCGGCTGGCCAGTTCGATTCAGGATCTTGCCGGAAATTATGTCCTGACGCAGACAAACTTCAATACGTTGGTCGCAGCGTACCAAGAGGTTGAAGCCGTCCAGGAAGCTTATAAAGCGAATACTGTCACGCTGGATCTGTTGCTCGACGCCCAAAGGCGAAGGTCCCAGGCGGAAAGATCCTATTTCCGGGCTCTCACCTCCTACAACGAATCGATCGCACGAGTCCATTTCAGCAAGGGTTCCCTACTGGAATATAACAACATCCGCCTCGCAGAAGGTCCCTGGCCTGATAAAGCATACCAGGATGCTCATGGCCACGCCCGCCGCCGTGACGCTAGTGTTTATATAGATTACGGCTTTACGAGGCCCAAAGTCATCAGCCGTGGAACGTTCTCTCAAAAGGAAAAATCCACCAATGGTGATGCCGACTCCCGCGCGACGACCCTTTTTGACTGGGGCAGCCTCGGACTCGATCACGACCAGTCAAGACAGGAAGTAACGACCCAAAGCGCACCCTTTGAGTGGGGAAGCCTCGGACTCAACCGTGATCAACCAAAACAGGAAGTAACGACCCAAAATGCACCCTTCGAGTGGGGAAGCCTCGGACTCAACCGTGAACATCCAAAACAGGAAGTAACGACCCAAAATGCACCCTTCGAGTGGGGCAGCCTCGGACTCGGTCGTAAAAACCCCGTACAGGAAGCGACAGCCGAAACCGAATCGGAAAACGAATAGTCTCAGAAGCACTGGCCTCGATTCGACTCGACATAACACCCAAATGGCAACCTGGGTGTCAGTTCTCTCCGGTCAAGCCGGCCTCCTGTCTTTTCAGGCCTACGCCAACTGTTGCTCATGTTCTACAATGCTGCTAAGAATACGGGTGCAGCCCAGAGCCCTTGCTACAGATAACCTGTCACTGCTCGTGTTCAAATACTTTTAGCCCTTGTCTTACAAGACTTGAGATAGTCATCCAGCGAGTCGGAACAAATGAGCTGGGATCACATCCTTGGTCACGAAAGAATTGTCGCTCAGTTCAAACAGGCCGCGGCTCGTGGACGCCTGGGAAGCAGTTTTCTGTTGGTTGGTCCGCCCGGTGTGGGTAAGTACACGTTCGCGCGCACTTTAGCCGGGGCGTTTCTTTGCGAATCCAGCCCCGAAGAGCAGCTCGATCCTTGTGGTCGTTGCCCGTCCTGCCAACAAGTGACTGCGGGATCACACCCGGATCTCGACGTAATCGCTAAACCCGCTGACAAGAGTTTTATCCCTTTAGAATTCTTTATCGGCGACAAAGATCACCGCATGCGCGAGGGACTCTGTCACAAGATTTCTCTCAAACCCTATCGAGGGGGGAGAAAAATTGCCATTATCGACGATGCTGATTACTTGAACCCAGAGAGTGCCAACTGCCTGCTCAAGACCCTGGAAGAACCCCCGCCTCGCTCAATTCTTTTGCTGATTTGTACCTCCGAGAACCGACAACTTCCTACGATTCGATCGCGTTGTCAAATCATTCGCTTTCGCGGACTTCCAACCAATACTGTCGAAAAATTGCTCATTCAAAACGACTTGGCGTCGGATCAGGATCAAGCCCGTCGTTTGGCAGAGTTGGCCGGTGGAAGTATGCAACGGGCTGTAGAACTTGCCGACCAGGAATTCACAGATTTTCGTCAGCAACTTCTACATTATCTCGCCGAACCAGATGGTGATAACGTAACCTTTGCCCCAATTCTCAATGAGTTCGTCGAGCAAGCGGGCAAGGATGCACCCGTTCGCAGAAGACGTATGAGACAAGTCGTTCATCAAGCTATCAAGTTCTACCGTGCTCTGTTGCGAAGCATTGCTGGTCAACCCGATGTTCATGACCAGTGCCTGAAAAACTGCCTTCACCGCGCCAA
The DNA here is from genome assembly GCA_002726515.1 of Planctomycetaceae bacterium. GTDB lineage: Bacteria > Planctomycetota > Planctomycetia > Pirellulales > Pirellulaceae. Next base: position 15,091 of record PBTE01000188.1, read on the forward strand.
ATCGGACTGGAGCGGCATCGACGAGACGGTGGCAGATTGTCTGGAACGTTCCCTTCAAGCTCTCGACCATATTGACAGCAACGCCAACCAAGTTTCCCTTCTGGAGTGTTGGCTCGATGACCTGGCCCACCTGACGCGCCGGGCCCAGCTTACCTGACTTTCGAAGCCCGGCCGCACTGACCCTGCAAGGTGATCACCAACCGGCGGCCCTGCGCATGGTCACGATGTTCACATAGGTAGATTCCCTGCCAGTTACCCAGGAGCATTTGACCATTGTGGACAGGGACGCTCACCGAATTTCCCAGCAAGGAGGATTTAACATGGGCCGGCATGTCGTCCGGGCCTTCGCAAGTGTGCGAATAAGCAAAGTCGTCGGAAACTATCTCGTTCATCAGGTTTTCCAAGTCAACCCGCACGTCAGAATCGGCATTTTCGTTGACGGTTAACGATGCCGAAGTGTGCAGTATGTGAACATGCAACAAGCCGAGTTTCGCTTCTGTCAATTGAGGGGTTGCCGCAATGATCTCGCGTGTGACCAGATGAAAACCCCGCGGGAAAGGCGGTAGTCGAATCGAATCCTGAAACCATATTTCAGACATGCGTAACACACCGAAGGAAGAAGACGACCACCAAAATTTTTTTCAGAACTTTCCGACTGCATACTTGACAATTGCCGAGCATTTCGGATAATAGGTTGTCTGCATTGAAGGCGTCCCAGTGACCCACCTCGGATGAGCTTCACCCCCACCACATCCGTACTGGCGACGATTAAAACCGACCGAATTTCCAAAGAGGCGTTTAGAACTTTAGCCCTACGCGCGCGCCCCCCTGAAGTTTCAAGAGTCGAAAAAAAACAACTGAAGTTCCTCGTCGACAAACCGATCGAAGGAAAATCAGAGTTGTTTTTTTGCGATTCTTAATATCGTAGTTGGGTTGTCCGTCATACTCAACAGGCAGACGGAACAGATGTTTGAAATACTGTTTGGAGGAATTCGTAGTCAATGCAAGACGTAAACAATGTGTTCGAAGCGATTTTAAAATATGGCCACGATGAAGATTTCAGTCCCATTGTGTCCGAGGAGTTTGAAGCCACCAATGCTCCTGCCGGTTCCGAAACCAAGATTGACGAACTTCGGCGGCGGGTTGAGCAGGGTTTGCCTCTTTGGCACGAAGAAGATCGAGCCGATTACAGTGGTTTGACAGGTGCGGTTCGTCCTCGAGACTAGGGTGAGTCTTTTTTTGTGGTGGGAACGGTAGTCCTCACGTTTAATTTTCTCAATCAAAAATCGCGACTGTTCGATGCTAAGGGTGCCTGTTGAGGCACCTTTTTTTTTGTAGCGACTGCGCCCACCACCACAAACGGAAAACCTACCTTCCTTTCGGTTTTCGATATCGCGCACTGCCCGCAGAGGAGCTTTAGTGATTTGCAAATAAAAGCCGCCTGACGCGGTCTTCGGATCGCGGCCAATTCTGGTTTGCTGCCCCCACCTGACGGATCAACGGATGACCGGCCTTTCATCCGCTGTGAAACTTCGGTAACTCGTCTTCATTTTCCTTGGCTAATGACTTCTTCACGCAAGACGAGCACATCCGTTGGTGCCTGAATTCCGATACGAACCTTCTCTCCTCCAACATGAATGATCGTGATCACGATCGATTCACCCCGTTTCGTTAGTTTGATTCGTTCGGTCCGTTTTCGTGACAAAACAAGCATTTCAGCTGTCTCCGTATCAGAGCGGGTGCAGGTCTTCTGGTACCTTTGAATTTTTCGGCCGTCTTCACCGTGTCCCACGGTGTAGATCCATTAGAATACATTGCCACGGTTCGCTACCATACTCGACACCAGATGAGGTGCGTTCGTCAGTCGAACTTTCCGCGACCGTTCACCTACTGCATCGTAAAATAGAACGCTGTTGCTATCCGTTTCCCAGATTGCAGTTAGCCGGACTCGACGAGGACCGTGTAAACAAAAGAGTCTGCCACACGGACGCTTTCCTCGAGTTAGTATGACTTCAGTCATCTCAAAGACATCAGGTTCAAATTCATTCAGTTCACAAATCGTTCCATGTATAAAATCGCGTAGGTCATCCAACGTTTGCAGATGAGCACCGTTTCGTAAACTCAAGTGCCGTATCTCCTTGTGTTTCATCATCTGCCTGAGAAGATGATTTGATATTGAATCAGACTGGTAGAAAAACTTCAGTACAAATTACTATCGGCAAATTACAAGGATTTGCTTTGCTGAGAAAACCAGGGAAACGAAGGAACCCCACAGGCGGGTGAACCGAGGCGGCACGAAAAGTTGATTGATGGACGGACCGAGCAGATTTTGTGGACAGTCGACCCGAAAGAAATATTGAAATATTTTTCCAATCGGTTCGAATAGAAAGGAAAAAATGTCAACGAAGGCAGGCGGGAAAGCAACCCGAGCCTAGCGATACAAACGGAAAGCGTCGATCGAACTTTGCTGAAACGTCGATTGATACTGGTCCACTTGGCGAATCATTTGCCGGTCTTTAGCAGTCAGTTCAAATTTCATCTCGTGGATGCTTCCGGCTTTCAAAACTGCGCTTTGCTGGGTCTTTTCCTGGTGAATTTCAAGATCTACCTGCAGGGGCATGAGATGATAACGAGAAAGGATCGTGTTCAGTTCGATCCTGGCCTGGGGTGGTCGGAAATGCAGCACTCCGTTGAGCTTCGCAAAGATATCTGCGAACTCCCGATAACGATCGGAAATCGCTGAACTCATTGCGTTTTGGACTGTCACTCGATAGTGCAACAACTCCCCCTGCAGCAGTAGCTGACTCAGTCCGTCGTAGTTGACTTGAAACATCGGACGGGACATTTCCATCCACCAGGGGGGGGCCCCGGACGAAGGCACGCGTAGTTTTTCTCGGACCATCGCATCCAATTGTTGGATTCTCAGCGTAAGTTGTTTCTGTCGACCCGGGTCAAGAACTGTAACAGTAGCCAAACTCGGATTGAAGAAAGTGATTCCTGTGGGTTTCAAATCAGTCGTGTCCGACGCATAGTCGTACACACCGGCATTCGTGAACAAAGTCAAGTTGTTCGAAGTGCTCCCATCGTTCCCGACCTGAACCGTGGTCTCTATTCGGAGGTCCGCCCAAACGTCCGACCCGAAAACTCCACAGCATGTGAAACAACCGGCCAATGCGAAAACCATGGCCAACGCTCGCTGACACGTTTGAACAAGCATTCTTTTCCTCCGTGAGATGGCCGGGCAGAGCGGGCTAGACATCACCCGACCTCAACAATGCATGGGGGCTCAAACGATCTCCCCGAGACTGCTTGCATCGCACGATAAGATGATAGAGTTCAGGAGAATAGCCCAACCGGCACGAGGCGTCTAGCGGAATTTGTCCCGTCCGGGCCCGGAGCCTTGACACAAAAGCAAACGCGCAACTCGCTATCCAACAATGCTTTAGGGGTAGGCACCCAGCGCGATTACGGCTATCCTTTCGGTTTGGCCCTATCGAAGTGATGTTCAATGTCAAAGCACCTAGCAAATCTGATTGCACAAAAACAGGCTGTCGTGGGGATTGTAGGTCTGGGTTACGTCGGCTTGCCTCTCGTCCAGGCCTTCGTGAAAGCCGGCTTTCGAACGATGGGGTTTGACGTCGATCAAACCAAAATCAACAAACTGCGATCGGGCGAAAGTTATATCGGCCACATTGAATCCTCTTGGATCGCAAGTTGTGTGGAAATGGAACGGTTCCACCCCACGTCCGACATGTCGGAATTGTCTCAGTCCGATATCCTTCTGATGTGCGTGCCTACCCCGCTGACAGAGAGTCGGGATCCGGATTTGCAGTACATTGAATCGACAGCCCAACAGATTGCAGCAGAACTGCGTGCCGGACAACTGATCGTACTGGAAAGCACAACCTACCCCGGCACCACGCGGGAAATCGTTTTACCCATCCTCGCCCAATCGGGATTAAAAGTCGGTCAAGATTTTTTTCTGGCTTACAGTCCTGAACGAGAGGATCCCGGCAACCCTGATTATTCGGCAAGCGGCATTCCAAAAGTCATTGGCGGCATCGAACCACATAGCCTGAAACTGGCCGTCGATCTCTATTCGCATGCAGTCGTCAGCACCGTTGAAGTCTCAAGTTGTGAAGTTGCCGAAGCTTGCAAAATCGTGGAGAACACATATCGCTCGGTCAACATTGCCATGGTGAACGAGTTAAAGATGCTGTTTGACCGACTTGATATCGACGTCTGGGAGGTCATCGATGCTGCCAAAACAAAGCCATTCGGTTTTCAACCTTTTTATCCGGGCCCCGGACTTGGCGGACACTGCATTCCGATCGACCCGTTCTACTTGAGTTGGTTAGCTCGAAAACATGGCATGCCGACGCGCTTCATTGAATTAGCGGGAGAAATCAACACGAGCATGCCGAAGTACGTTGTGGATCGGGTAGCGGACGCATTGAATGATTCGGGGAAAGCTCTGCGCCGGAGTCGTATCGGAATTCTTGGAGTTGCCTACAAGCGAGATGTCGATGACCCCCGTGAAAGTCCAGCCTTTAGGCTCATGGAGATTCTGTCCCAAAAAGGTGCCGTTCTTTCTTACAATGATCCCTACATTCCTCAGTTGCCGTCCATGCGACACTACCAAGTCCCCGAGTTGACCAGTCAAAATCTGACTCCAGAATATCTAGCTTCCCAAGACTGCCTGCTGATCGTCACCGATCATTCCAGTTACGATTTTTCTTTCATTACTCAACACGCTGCGCTGATAGTCGACACACGAAACGCCACAAAAAATGCAGTCGTCGGACGTGAGCGAATCCGCAAGGCATAACTTCAAGCGGTTTGAAATGGCGACAGTACAACGCATCTTAGTAACGGGAGGAGCGGGGTTTTTGGGATCCCATCTCTGCGAACGTCTGGTAGCAGATGGGCAGGATGTCATTTGTCTGGACAATTTTTTTACCAGTCAAAAAAGCAATGTCGCCCACCTGCTCGATCAGACTAATTTCGAGCTCATACGACACGACATCACGCTGCCCATCTGGTTGGAAGTCGACCAGATCTACAACCTCGCCTGTCCTGCCGCACCCGGCCATTACCAATATAATCCGATCAAAACAATGAAAACCTCCGTGATGGGAGCCATCAACGTTCTGGGAATGGCTAAGCGTTGCGGGGCCAAAGTGCTGCAGGCATCCACGAGCGAGGTGTACGGTGACCCGGAAGTCCACCCACAGCCCGAAACTTATCGAGGCAATGTCAACCCCATAGGTCCACGCGCCTGTTACGACGAAGGGAAGCGGGCAGCCGAGACGTTGTTCATGGATTATAGGCGGATGAATGGTCTTAATACGTGCATCGTCAGGATCTTCAATACCTACGGACCTCGCATGCATCCGTTCGATGGCCGGGTGGTCTCGAATTTCATTTGTCAAGCCATCGCGGACAACGATATCACCCTATTTGGTGATGGCAGCCAGACACGTTCTTTCTGTTACCGGGATGACCTGGTGACAGGGCTGATCAGTGCCATGAACGCCGATGAGGATTTCTGCGGCCCGGTCAACTTGGGAAACCCGTCTGAATTCACCATTCGCGACTTGGCCAATTTGGTGATTGAACTGTCAAGTAGCCGTTCAAAGATTGTCCACAAGCCGCTTCCAGAAGACGACCCGATACGACGTAAGCCCGACATTTCCATGGCCCACAGAGAATTGGGTTGGGAACCCGGCATCCCATTACACGAAGGGCTGCAGAAAACCATTGAGTGGTTTCGTTCCATCGACTTAGCCGCGTTTCGCCCACCGACACCCAATTACGAAGTATCTTAAGAAAAATCGCTGAAAACGAGCGTCGGGGAAACGGTCCCGGCAGGTCTCAGGCCCGGTTCTTGACAGCGATTCGCCCGACAGCGTTCAACAAAGAACTGCGCAGGTCCCGCGGCAGAACCAACAGAAAGAACAGACTGAACGCGGTCGATCCCAAGATACCAAACAGCACCAAAGACCCGTAGGTCGCCTGCTGGAGCATCACGCGACCACCGATGTAAAGCAACGGCACAAAAATCCCCGGCAGCAGCAAATATTCGCAGGTCTTGCGATAGTAATGCAGCAACGTCACCTCCAGCGTCCGGGCGGCAATCCAGCTCACAGCAATCATCTTGAAAATACAGTTTAACACAACGTACAGGACAAGAAGTCCCTTCAGGTCAAACCAATACAACATCGGAATCCCGACTCCCACCAGAAGAACACCTTGAATCATGTTAATCGTTGCATACTGACGATTCTTGGACACTCCAAACAGCAAAGTCAAGGTGGCCACCTGGAGGGATTCAAAAAACGTTCCGATGAACCCCACCTGGATCAACCATGTGATCAGTGTCACAGAGGAATGGTTACCGATCCAACACTTCAGAAATGGTCCGCAACAGACCATTCCCATCGCTGTAAAAAAGACAGCCAACCCGCAGGCATATCGATGAATGATGAAAAATGCACGTCGAAGACCCTCGGAATCTCCGCTGCCTTCTTTACTGCTGAGCACCGGAGTTGCCGCACCGCACAGGGCGATCACAAATTGAGAGGGCAAGTAAAAGATGCGCTCAGCGATCGCAAAAGGCTCGACAGCTTTCATGGTGTGGACGAACGCAATCATGAGGGAACCCGACTGAAAGCGAAGCAGGTTGCTCACCTGGGCCGAGAAGGAAAAAACTGAATACTTGAACATTTCCCGTGTCTTATCACGAGAGATGTGGGCCCAACGCAGTAAAAGACGCCCATGGACACGTTGGGCCAACGCATAAAAAACAACTGACTTCACCAGGTTCCCGGTGGCGTGCACCGCAACAACACTGATCAGTTTACCGCCGTAGATGAGAGCAACGTACATACCGATTGCCACCAGGATCCGGACGATGCTTTCTACCAGTGCCAACAAGTCATGTCGCACGTGAGCCATTAAAGTACCCACAAAGCATCTTGAAACCATGGTTAACGAGAAGGTGATTCCCGCCAGCCCAAAGGCCACCCGATACCTGTGAATCTCAACGGGATCATCCCAGATCCATGAACAACTGACGACAATCACCAGCGTGATAACCAGGGCAACGCAACTTAAGACTGCGAACAACCAGAAGGCACTGCAGATATACTCGTCAGCCCCTTGAGGGTCATTGGCGCCATGACTGCGGGAAACAAAGCGAATGACGGCCGAACTCAAGCCCAAATCCAACAGGGTGAAGTAGCCCAGAAAGCCGCCAATGACCGCCCAGGCCCCGAACATCTCCGGCCCCAAATGCTGGACCATGACCGGAACAAGAACGAAGCCAACGACCACGATCAGTACTTGGGAAATCGCGCGAAAGGCGCCGCCAAACAGTAGTCTGCGTCCAACGCTATTCATCCAAGAGATCCGATCATGTATTTTCCATATTGCAACATTGATTGCAGCCGACCATCCTGATTCAAATGTCGAACAACGCTGCCAGAACCATCTCGAGTTCATTCTGAGAAGCACGACAGACAAAGGGCCGGCGATGCGAACCGGATTCAGCTAAGTGTCGTTTCGGCTTCATCGGGGCAGGACGCGGGAACATCGGAAAGCTCGTCCAACCAGCTGCCATCCTGTTCATAGCCCAAGTCAATGAGTGTTTGGCCACAAAGCTGGTGAAAGACTTCACCCGCGGTGCGCGTAAAGTGATTTCTCCAATCACCGACAATTCCTTTGCGGTAGAACGAAAATGGGTCGGACTTGCCTTGTTGGCGACCGCTGATTTTCTGGAATGAAAATTTTTCGATGGTCGCCCGTAGGCGTTCCCGGTCCACCGGCTCTTTTGTGTGGACAGGGAGAATCCTGGCCAGTGCACCTTCACAGTCTTCGCTGAGTTGCTCGTAGCTGATGGGAATCACGTTCGGACGATCAAATGCCCATTGTTTCACATGGTCAGCCCAGGAAATCTTACATCCAAACGGCGTTCTAACCCAACATCGAATGAACTCAGGAAGATTCCGGGCGCAGTTTGCCGGAGTGATGTCGTCAATCTGCAAGTTTCCGAGTCGCTTTGCATAATAACGGCGTTCACCTGGAGATTCCGAGACAAGACCTCGCAGGCAAAAAAAATACATCGACAGGCACACATCACGGCCGTCCCGAAAGATGTAGTAAACTCGCCGGAGTCTCCGGGAGTAGCTCCAGTGATTGTGCAAAACTGCAGCACAGCCGTAGGGAAACACGCTGTGGCTAGGAAATGGTAAACGCAGGTAGTCTGCCACCATGCCGCCTAACCAATTGCCACCCGAACGAGGGTATTCCGAAATATAATAGAACGGAAACGACTCCCCCCAGAACATGCCAATCAACTTGGTGGTCCGCAAACCCATAATGTTTAAGTGCCTGCGTATGGACAGTCCCATGCTAGTGTTTGAATTCCTTTCGTATGACGATTCGAAATTTGGAGACTTCGCTATTGCTTCGGTCACTTCGCTGGGCGTGCGTTAGAAATTCACGCCTCGGCCTGCCGCAAAGCCCAACCTGCGTGCCCGGTCAGCCAGTCCACGAGGGACGCCCACGAAACAACCGTCGCAGTCCGACCTCGGTTCGTGTAACGGGATAGAGTTCTCGGGAAGGCGTACGAATTCGCAGGTCGCCCGAGTTGTTATACAAGGTTCACGAACGACGTTCCAGAGGTTAAAGTATGCGTGCGGCATCGTGGGATGTCAACAGTTGACGCTTGACCAGCGCACATGGTGCCGGTGAAATCTCAAACCCGGTTTTGTAGATTCTGCTTGGCGTGTTAATTTAATCCTCTGTTTCATTTTGACTCAAGAGGTTCGCTGGCCGGGTGAGAAGTCGTGTCTCACGGCGGGATGAATTATAAAAAGAGGTGACCTGTCCTATCATGATGAATTGGCCAAATGCATATTACCGTAACAGGTGCAGCAGGATTTCTAGGTAGTTATTTGCTACGAGCGCTGATAGAAGAAGTCCCTCACGCACAAATAACAGGTGTCGATTTGTGTCCCCCTCAGACACCAATCCCGGGGGTCGAATACTCGTCTGAACTTGTACCAACAGAAGTGATTTTTCATCTGGCGGGAAAGGGAGACATTGCCTCGTCGGTGGATGATCCGCAAACCGATTCGGAAATCAATACCCGGTTAACATTGCAAGTCCTGGAGTCGTTGCGTGCCGGGATGGGCTCCAGAGTGGTTCTAGCATCCTCCTGTTCAGTCTACGGAACTGCCGACAGCCCGGTTCGTGAGGATCAAGAACCACACCCCATTTCGCCCTATGGTGTCAGTAAACTTGCCGCCGAACATTACGTCCGCGTCTACCACCATCTACATGGGATTGATGGCCGTATCGCCAGAATTGGCAATCCGTATGGACCAGGTCAACGACGACTGGTGATCTACGACCTGGCAAGACAGGCACTCCAGCAGGGAGCGCCTTTGCGGCTGCGAGGTGACGGCACGGAAGTGCGCGATTTCATTCATGCCGAGGACGTGGCCCGAGGGCTGATTACCGTTGGTCTGCACGGTGAACCGGGCGAAACGTATAACGTGAGTGCCGGCCAGCCCACCTCCGTGTTCGACGTAGCCAAATTAATCGCTGTGGCAGCAGGTTTACCCCGCGAATCCGTGCAGATTTCCAACCAGCCAGAAACCGGAAAGGTCCGCGAGTTTTACCCTTCCATTGAAAAGCTGAAGAGCTTAGGCTTTCACGTCATGCGTCCCATTGAACAGGGAATCGTAGAAACCGTGAACTGGGCAAGGAACAACCCATGAAATGGTCGGGAGCTAAAGTCGTGGTGACGGGCGCCGGTGGCTTCATCGGCAGCCACCTGTGCGAATTGCTGGTCCGGGAGGGGGCAGAGTTAACGGCATTCGTCAGATACACTTCGCGCGGAAACTGGGGTTTGTTGGACATGGTGGAGCCTGATGTCTCCCAAAACATTCAAGTAGTAACGGGTGATTTACGCGACCCGGAGGCGGTGCGCAATGTTGTCAGAGGGCATGAAACCATTTTTCACCTGGGTGCACTGATTGCCATACCTTACTCTTACCAGCATCCGACCGAAGTCGCCCAGGTCAACGTTGTGGGTACGCTCAACGTGCTCAATGCCGCCCGTGAATTTGGTATTTCCCGCGTGCTGCACACCTCAACGAGTGAAGTCTACGGTACCGCCCAAACCGTCCCGATCAGCGAGAGTCACCCGCTTTCCGCACAATCTCCCTACAGCGCCAGTAAGATCGGAGCCGACGCGTTGGCCATGTCGTACCACTGCTCGTTCGGCTTACCCCTGGCCACGGTTCGGCCGTTCAACACTTACGGGCCACGACAGTCTGGTCGCGCCGTGATTCCCACGATCATCGGACAGGCCTTGAACGCAGGCCGGGTCAAACTGGGATCACTGACTCCTACCCGCGACTTCCTATTTGTCAAGGATACCGTGGCTGGTTTTCTGGCCGTGGCAAACTGTGATAAAACGATCGGAAAAACGGTCAACCTGGGTACTGGCAGTGAGATCAGCATTGGTGATTTAGCCGCCAAAATTGTTGAACGAACCGGCTGTGACGTCTCCATCGAAAGCGAAGAGGAACGCATGCGACCAGACAACAGCGAAGTGTTTCGGCTCGTGTGTGATGCCGAACGGGCAAGAAGCTGGACTGGCTGGGAACCCACGTACAGCCTGGATGCGGGGCTGGACGAAGTGATCGATTTTATGAGATCTCATCCGCACTGGACCAAAAGCCGCCGGTACGAGGTTTAATCATGCATGCCGTGATTTTGGCGGGGGGTGAGGGACAACGACTGCGTCCTTACACAGCCGTTCTTCCCAAGCCGCTCATGCCTTTACACAATCAGCCGATTCTAGAGATTATCGTCGGTCAACTCAGAGACGCCGGATTCGATCGGTTCACCTTTGCAGTTGGTTATCTGGCGGGCCTGATTCAGGCGTACTTCTCCGATGGCGACCGATTTGGTGTCTCCATCGACTATTCTCTCGAAGAACAATCTCTGGGCACCGCGGGCCCTTTGAGCCTGCTGGAAAACCTGGACGACCATTTCCTGGTCATGAACGGTGACATTCTCACGAACCTGGACTACACCAAGTTCATGGAAACGCACCAAGCCTCAGGTGCCCTTGCCACACTCGCCGTCTTTGAGAAAGAAGTACCGATCTCGCTAGGGGTTTTGGACATCGATGACGGTTCCAACATCGTCAACTACACCGAGAAACCGACCTTGTACTATCCGGTCTCGACGGGCATCTATTGCTTTCGAGCGGAAGTTCTCGATCACTTGGAGAAAGGTGTTCATTGCGATCTTCCGACCTTGGTTACCCGTTTAGTGACGGCTGGTGAAACCGTTCGTGCTTATCGCTTTGACGGCCTCTGGCTGGACATAGGCCGTCCCGAGGACTACGAGATTGCTTTGGAAGAATTCGAAAAAGGTGCTCTCTGATGGCGCCGGTTCCGATTCTATCTGTCCAGGTTCACCACAAGCGAGGTGGACCATCAATCCAGCACATCAATTTCCTCAGAGCGATTGATCCCGGCCGTTTCGCGATGCATGTGCTGGTGGTTCAATCGCATGAGATGCAGGAACAGTATGACCAGGTCGCAGCGTCGGTCATCACCATGCCCCATATGCCCACCATCCCCCGTTCCAAATCCCCCTTGTCGATTGCTCGCTACTATGCTCAGACAAGAACCATGGCGAGACAAATTGCCCAAGTGGCAAGAGACATTGACGCTCGAATTGTCCATTCATTCTCTGAAGCGTTTCCGGCGCCTCTTCTCGCTGCACAGCAATTACATCTACCCTCGATGGTTCACATTCTGGGGATGAGCATCTTTCAACCACCGTGGGTTGGGAAAATATGGACTCGTTATTTCTTGAATCGGGCGGCGCGGATTGTCGGCTGCCAGCAGCTGATTGCCGATGAAGTGCAGCGGACAGGTGTAGCCCCGGAGAAAATTCAGGTGATCTACAACTGTATCGACCCTGGTGCAGTTCGTGAGCGGGCGCAAACTGACAGACCACGCGAACTTTCCGATGACGGCCTGAAAGTGGGAATGGTTGCGGAAATGGACCGGCGCAAGGGCCATCTGAATTTCGTGACAGCTGCAGCCCATGTCATCAGGCAGTTGCCAGGTGTTACCTTTTATTGCATGGGGGACACCTCTGGCAATGACTTGTATTTCTCCGAAATCAGGGCGAAGATCGCCGAACACGACCTGTCAGATCGTGTTCACCTTGTCGGACGCGTGGATAACATGGGAGCATGGATTCGAGCGATGGACGTCTACTGCATTCCCTCTCTGAGTGAGGCTTTGTCTGTTGCCGGACTGGAAGCAATGGCATTGGAACGGCCTATTGTGGCAACCCGCGTCGGAGGAAATCCTGAAGCTGTCATCGATGGTCACAATGGATTGATTTGCGCGCCGGCAGACCCGAAAGATCTGGCAGACAAGCTGTTAACCGTCCTGGACAACGAACCATTGCGTACACAATTCGGCCGGAATGGACGCAAACGAGCCGATGAATTGTTCAGTGTCGAGCGTAATGCGCAAAAACTGCAGTCTGTGTTCGAAGAACTGAATTCCTAAATCGGTGAGAAGGTTCCCTACAGAACGGAACTCACATGAAGTACACCATGGCTGACACTTTACCGCTCAGTCTGGATTTCGTTAAGGTTCGAATTGTCGGGAACAACATGGATCCAGAACCACGGAAACTCTCGCCCGTACAGGAGACAAGAACCATTGGGAAATCACGTCGTAACATCATTGTCAACAGCCTGGAAAACGTGACTCTTGCCTGACCAAACTGATCAAACACATCGGATCGTGAGCGACCTGCTTTCCGTGAGGAACTGTCCTCTCCGCATCATGATTACTATTGGTCGATGAGACTCAGAAATTCCTCGAGGAGTGTCCGGATGACAGACAGTCGAGTGGTACTCATTACTGGAACGAGCAAAGGCATAGGCGCGGATCTCGTAAAACACTTCGCAACTCGTGAAGGTGAGTCTTTTCAGGTGGTGGGTTGTAGTCGCCGTAAGGTCGATTACCAATTTGACAATTACGAACATTATTGTCTGGATGTTGTGGACGAAGTGGCTGTAAAAAAGATGTTTTCTGAAATTCAACAGCGTCACGGCCGACTTGACATTCTAGTCAACAATGCAGGCATTGCTTCGATGAACCACTGTTTACTGACGCCGTTGAGCACCGTTCGAAAAATTTTTGACACAAACGTAATCGGCACCTTCCTATTCTGCCGGGAAGCCGCCAAACTGATGCAAACAGGCTCAAAAGGTCGCATTGTCAATTTCGCAACCGTGGCCACTCCACTACGACTGGAGGGCGAGGCCGTCTATGCATCTTCAAAGGCAGCGGTCGAGAGTCTCACACGAATCATGGCTCGGGAGTTGGCAGAATTTGACATTACGGTCAACGCAGTGGGTCCGACACCGGTCAAAACAGATCTCATCCGCTCCGTACCACAGGAAAAGATGCAACACCTGATCGATCGGCAGGCGATCCGTCGCTACGGAGAATTCAAAGACATTCAGAACGTCATCGATTTCTTCATCCTGCCTGAAAGCGATTTCATCACGGGCCAGGTCGTGTTCCTGGGTGGAATCTAAAGGCAGCGCCGAATCACCACGAAACGCACCAGCAGACGGGCATCTGTCAATGCTGTCCACTCTCAGGGGCGACAACGAACATCACACTTCCAAGAGCCGGATGCACGGCCCGTCTAGAAATCAGAACGATGTCCGTTGACAAGACCGAACGCTTGCCTCGTAGCCACCACGCGAACTGGCCAGGGAGAAACACTTCGTACTGCAAAAGAAATTCAGTAAGACGTTTCCATCGAACTGCACATCGGGCTCGAAATCATCGTGCCATGAACAAGTAATAGTGTGAATAATTCCCAAAGCGTGTCGGATGCCCCGTGGGGAACATACCATCCGACCCCTGATTTCGATTAAGTTCCCGACGAGTTCGACTGACTTGCGACTGAACTCGATTCAATTGCATCTGTTGGCGTTGGGATCTTTGTTCTGCCTCCAATCGAGGCTTCACTCGTGTGAAGTAATTCGGCACACCGTAAGAGTCATCTTGGCTGAGCAACGACAGGTAAGGGCTCACCGACGGGTTATTGAATACACGGTCTCTGGCCGTCATGAAATTTCCCATTGAAATCTGAGCGGGTGCAAATTGCGTGGACGCCAACACGATTCCCAACGCTAATGGAACAGCTGCGATGATGGGCCGACTCATGATATCACCTCTGGGACTAAGTTGTGATGTTTCGAAGTACAGCTACTCAAATTGTAGAAACCACTGTTGGCCGGGGCAAGTCTTCACTCTGATATATCGCCCTGCCTTCTATACTGTGACTCCGGGAAATCGAAAATAATTTCGCTTCCCCGGTTCGCCACTAAACCGGTACCGCCTGTGAGACTAGAACCGGCTGAAAACGCCCTCCGGGAATCGTTGCAAGATCTGGATAGTTTGTCCACTCAAAAGAGTGAATCCCAGCATTCGCTCGAAGGGAGCAATCAGTTTATTGATAGTGCTATTTAATTTGATGAACCTATCCTCGGCAATGTAAACCCGGTCCCCTGGAAGCAGTTGGTAGTTCGTGGCTGTCGATCCGCCTTTGCTGATAGCAACCCAGTCCACCGGAAGTATCTGTTCACAGCCCACACCGCTCGGTGCAGGTCGCGCGATCCAAATTCTCTTTTTGTTTGAGTTTTGTTGAAACCCACCGACGTGTGAGAGCGCATCCAATACGGTTTCGTTGCCCGTGATTGGAAGACGCACCACACCATCTCCGTATCCTGCTCCTTCTGCGATTACATAGAAGACTTTACTGTTGTAGGCAAAAACGTCTAGAGAAATTTTTGGATCCTGCAGGAATTCTGAAAGATGGTCCTCAATGGCTTCCCGCGCCTCTTCTAAAGTCATCCCATTGATATAAATACTTCCGTAAGTACCCAAGTTGACGTGACCATCAGGACCAACCAAGTGCTCACCGGCAATCTGCTGTTGTCCTGCAACTTGGGCCAGCGAGACAGAAA
>PBTE01000189.1 GCA_002726515.1 Planctomycetaceae bacterium
AATCCGGGCAGGTGGAGCGAGCCGTCGTGCAAACTGAGTCGACCTGCCGATCGACGGGTCACGTCAACAGAAAACAACGTGAACCAGGACAGCCGGATGCTAATGATTCCTGCTCGATTCAATTTCCCGACATTGAACGTTCAACCCTGACGTTGCGCTCAATCGTTTTGGTGTAATGCGTTTGTCGAAGATTCACAAAACCACACGCATCCAGTCGGCTGTCACCTGACGGTTAGTAGACACTAGTCCTTTGTCCACCTTGGGGCAGTGCCCTCCGCGGAAGTCCGACCGTCAACCTGACCCAAATTCTAGAAAGAGTCGCCCTCCAACAAGGCCGGACTTCGTTCACGAAATTCTTCGCTCTCATTTGTGAAATCTTCCGTTGACGGTTTGATTTCCTGAGTGCGATCGATAACTCCCAGACGCTTTGTAGTCACACTTCCCTGCCAACCCATGAGGTCCAAAAATTCTTCCATCGAAATGCGTTGAACGCTGTACTGCTGGGCTTGACCGATGATCTCACTCAGATTCCCCGCAAACGCGTTGGCAACCGCATTGGTGGAGTCGTCATCATTTTCCTCAAAATCGTCCGGTGTCCATTCGCTCAGGCGGATTGTCGTATCACCAATGATTAGAAAGCGAGTTTCAAACGACAATTCCCCCGTTTGATTGCCATCCTCATCCACCTCGGCGTCAATCACTCCCCCGTTCATCGAGATGATTTCTCGAATCATCTCGCGATCAGTCTTATCGTCCCCATCGATATCCATTTTTCCTGCTAGTGCAAAATGCAATTGACGGCCCCGGTCCCAGGCAGTTGAATACAACACGTCGCGGGGTAAAATGACGCGGGACGCATCGATTTCCAGGATTCGGGCAAGTGCCCGGTGGGCGCCCAGGACTTGAATCACCTCGAGTGCACCCTTTTTCCGTTCCGGTTGAAAATTTTTCTCTCCCCTGTCGAACACAGAAAAAGTCACCAAAGGTCGCAAGCCATCTTCGGAACCAACATCCAAGTAAGCAAGTCGCTCGCGATGATTCACCCAGGCAACATTGCCGTCCGCAATCCCTATTTTTTCGTTTTTCAGAAGATCGATATCAGTCTGTAATTTCTTGTTGGTCGTATCGAGGTTCCGAATGTCGTCCTCATTCTTGGCAATCTCCACGTTTTTCTCATCCTCCACACGCTGCCTTTCCTTACGTTCCTTTTGAACGTCAGTGGCATACTTTTGATTCTCTCGCGTCATCCGTTGACGATCTTCTTTGAATGTCTCGCTTCGCACAGCCATTTCTTCAGCCGTTTCAGCAGATTTATCCTCGTACTGAGTTGTGGCCTGTTCTTCCTCTGCGCGAGCCTTGTCGCGCTCGTTCCTCATCCGTTCAACCTGAACCTGTGTGTCCCTGACGCTCTTGCTACTGTCCATCAAGCGACCAATCAAGTAACCGGGCAATTCCCGATAATTGCGATTTTCTTCCGGCCAGTTTTCCGCGAACATGGTCATATCCGTCTTGTGCTGTGTCTCAATATCCTTCAGTTCAGCCTCTTGTGGATACCCAATCATCGCCTTCATCTTTGTGAGATCATCGTTGGCTCTCCTGGTACCTGCCTCAGCGGTGTTAAGCCTGTCCTGCATCTGCACTTTTTCGACAGCCGCTTCCTCCTTTGCCTTTTGCGCAAAAAAGAACAAGACCATCAGTACAACAATGACCAAAACACAAACGATCAGCCCAATTTGCAGACCTTGGTTTTCACGCGTAGCCATGATAGTGCCTCTGACAATACGGACAGCGGAGCCGCCCATCTAGGAAAGGATTCGTTGGAGGGAAAATTCGTTCCGCTCAAGCTTCATTCTTTGTCCACCTGGGTGGAAAAATCCCGGAGATCCGATCAGAAACGAGGTTCCTGGCGACTGTTGGAAGTAAAACGCTGTTAATAAAGGACCTTTTTAATTCTAATTAGAACGTGGAACAGATGTCAATCAAAAGCTTGTCCAAGCCCCTTGGACTACCCCTCGTTGTTTCCCGCATCCCCGGTTCAAACCGACCTGAAACAGACCAGATCAGCGGCATTCGCGTTCCTCACTCGCCGAGTTGCCCTCGATCGGTTATTTTGCTGAAGCAGGCGATTACATGGAATGATCGGCGGCCCAGAAGGCAGGGAATCGAATGCTCGCGAAGAAGCCACAGCAGCAGTCTTTCATCGAATTTGCGGGAGCGGTGTCCGATTCTCCAGCAACCCACGACAATGCGCCCCAACCAACAGAACCGACACCACCGGAGGAATTGGCAGGTAAAACCGTTTATGTCGTAGACTCGTTTTCCTTGATTTTCCAAGTGTTCCACGCCCTTCCTGAAATGTCGAGTCCGACGGGGCAACCGGTGGGTGCAGTGTTCGGTTTTTCTCGAGACATCCTGTACTTGTTGGACGAAAAGAAACCCGACTTTCTCTTCTGTGCCTTCGACCTTCCCGGCAAAACGTTTCGGCACGAATTATTTCCCGAGTACAAAATTCAACGGGATGAAATCCCCGTGGACCTGCCGCCCCAAATTTCAACGATACAACGAATACTAGAATCTCTCGACATCCCGGTACTGGCTTGTGACAATTACGAAGCCGACGACTTGCTTGCGACGCTTGCCCGCCGTTGCGACCAACTGGGTGCTCACTGTTACCTGGTAACAGGTGACAAAGATTGCCGACAACTGATCACCAAATTCGTCAAAGTCTACAATGTCCGTAAAGATGCGATTTATGACGAAGATTCGTTAATGGAAGATTGGGGCATCCTCCCCAGCCAGGTGGTCGACTTTCAGGCCCTGGTGGGTGACTCGGTCGACAACGTCCCGGGGGTTCCCCTGATCGGTCCCAAGATCGCCGGAGAATTGTTGCAACGGTTTGGCACCTTAGACGAAATTCTGGCTCACAGCGAGGAAATCTCCGGAAAAAAAAGACGTCAAAATCTGGTTGAAGGCCGGGACCAGGCGCTGCTCAGCCGACGTCTGGTCCAACTCGACGATCAGGTACCCGTCAACATCGATTTTGAAGCAGCGCGCGTGAAACCCATCGAAGCCGGCCGTGTCCAGCCCCTATTCGAAGAATTTGGGTTTCGCAACCTGTCACGGCGATTTCGCGACGGGCAAGAGGAAACGGCATCTCTCCCCTGGCAGGCAGACTACAAAACCGTGGCGACCGAGGCAGACCTCGCCGAACTTGTACGCCAACTCCAGCAACAGCAACTGATCGCCGTAGACACTGAAACGACGTCTTTGGACGCGTTGCAAGCCGATTTAGTTGGTTACTGTTTCGCCTGGCAGGCGGGTGAAGCATTTTATGTACCCGTACGTGCACCAGAAGGCGAACCGCAACTGGAACCGGCTCTCGTGGCAGGAGCTTTGCGTAAGGTACTGGAAGACCCTCTGGTCAAAAAGGTGGGGCAAAACCTTAAATATGATAAGACCGTCTTACGGTCCGCAGAGATCGAGTTGCAAGGCATCGCATTCGACACCATGATTGCCGATTATCTTTTAGAGGCAGGACAGCGCGAACATAATCTGGACGCCCTTTCTCGAAAATACCTTGGTCATCAGACGATCAGTTTCCGCGAACTTGTCGGTTCTAGCCGAGATCAAAAGAGAATTGACGAAATACCCGTCGACAGGGTTACCGACTATGCGGCAGAGGACGCCGACGTGAGTCTGCGACTGGCCGACATCCTCTCGCAAAGATTAAAACAAGAAAAACTCGAAGAACTTTTCTACAACCTCGAGCTTCCAGTTCTGGAAGTACTTATCGCCATGGAGTCTGCCGGTATCTATGTCGATACGGAACGCCTGGCTCAATTAAGCAAGGTGCACGGTACACGACTGGAACAATTAGAAAAAGAGATCTACGAATTGGCAGGTCGCTCGTTCAACATTGCGTCCCCCAAACAACTGCGAACCATTCTGTTTGAGGAACTACAATTGCCAGTGATCAAAAAAACGAAAACGGGCGCCAGTACGGATGCGGACGTGCTCGAACAATTAGCCCTGCAGCATCCCCTGCCGGCCAAAATCATCGAGTATCGGCAACTCGCGAAACTCAAAAACACCTACATAGATGCGCTTCCACAACTGATTAACCCGAAAACGAAGCGGGTTCACACTTCGTTCAATCAGGTTATGACTGCCACGGGACGATTGAGTTCGAATGATCCCAATCTCCAGAATATTCCGGTCCGAACCAAGGAAGGACGTGAAATTCGATCGGCTTTTCAAGCAGGCCCGGAGGGATGGCATCTGCTGGCCGCCGATTATTCACAGATTGAATTGAGAGTACTCGCACATTTCTCCGGAGACGAAAACCTGTGCCAAGCGTTCATGAGAGATGAAGACATTCACGCTCTGGTCGCCAGCCAAGTCTACAGCGTGGAGTTGGCCGAAGTCACCAGCGAGATGCGACGCAGCGCAAAGGCCATCAACTTCGGCATCATCTACGGGCAAAGTCCTTTCGGACTCGCCAAGGCGCTGCAAATTGACCGTGACGAAGCGGCGGCTTTTATCGAGGCCTATTTTGCCAAGTATCCGGGTGTTGACGAGTTTATTACAAAAACATTTCTCGAATGTCGCGCAAAATCTTATGTCACCACACTCCTGGGACGCCGCCGAGCGATTCAGGGGATTCGTCATCCCGAGAAATGGATAGGAAATCCACATCAACGTACTCTGCCCGAAAGGACCGCGGTCAACACCGTGATCCAGGGGTCTGCCGCTGACCTGATTAAACTGGCAATGATTCAAATACCCGCTCGTTTGAAGCAAGAACAATTGAAAGCAGACATGCTGCTTCAAATTCACGACGAACTGATCTTCGAAACTCCAGCGGAACAGATCAACCAACTCGCGGAAAGTGTCTCCGATACGATGTCACAAGTTTTTTCCCTGAGAGTTCCACTGAAAGTTGACGTAAAAACCGGTCTGAATTGGGCTGACTGTGAACCGATCTAAGTGAAAAAGAGAGAAAAAACAGGGCCGAGACCACAGGCGGAGTCGAGTCAAGTAGAAAATCTGAAATTACCAGCAACGACAGATCATGACCTCATGACAGTCATCGGCATTATCGGCGGGATTGGGAGTGGAAAAAGTGTTGTCTCCGAGTATTTGCGCAAACTGGGTGCCACCGTACTGGATGTCGACCGGTTCGGGCACGAAGTTTTGCGGCGGCCCAAAATTCGTGAAGCCGCTGTGAGGCGCTGGGGCCACCACATCTTGAATCAGGCGGAAGAAATTGACCGCCGAACATTGGCAGGGATCGTTTTTAACCCGGAAAATCCAAGAGAACTTGAATTTCTTGAAAATTTGACTTTTCCGGACATCACTGCCCGAATTCAAAACAAGCTCAACCAATGCGCTGTCGCCGAGATCCGAGTACTCATTCTGGATGCGGCAGTCATGATGAAGGCGGGTTGGGACGACTTTTGCGATGTCATCCTGTACGTGTCAGCCGAACGGAACTTGCGACTGAAACGCTCCAGGCAACGGGGTTGGACGGAAACACAATTTTCAGCGCGTGAAGCTGCCCAACTCCCGGTCGAGCAGAAACGAGACCGGGCCAATGTAATTATTGACAATAACGGGACTATTGATCAAACTTACCGACAGACGCGAGAATTCTGGCAGTCACTCGACAAGTTCTCGCCCGATGCCTCATAGCGATCCCGCCTGTAATTTCCTTGATTTAATCTGCGATTCTCCGTCACTTCGTCCTCCTTTGACGAAGCTCGCCGTTGTGGTGTTTGTATGTTTTCAGTGCCTCGAGCACTTTGTCAATAATCATCTCACAATTCCCAGGACAACTTAGGCGACCAGGATCTTGGTTTCTCTTCAAAGCGGAGTAGCCGTTTTTAAGGGGATTTGATAGAACACCACAGGATCCGTCTTTCACTTCATCGTAGGATCTTTCTTTCACTTCACCGTTCCCAGGATTTCTCCCCCCCCGTGCTGAATAGGAAGCTGCACACCTACCGCCAGTATCTTTCGCATACTGGCAAATCCAAATCCCATCAGGAGTGATGAATATGTCGAAGCCGAGAAGTGCTCCCATTGCACAAGACCCGCAATCGGAAGTCCAAAACGGTGATAGCGACCCCATGGGCTCCGGACGGAGCAACCATCTTGGGCAGGCCGCTCATGACTCGCCTGAAATCGACACGCGTTATCTTGAAGAGGAGGGTGAACCGCTGACTTTGGCGGAAGAAATCGTCGATGAAGTGGAACGCAGTGGGGAAGATACCTACGACCATTACGAGAAAATCAAGCAAGGCGACATTCACATCGCCGAATTGCAAAAGATGAGTATGGCTCAGCTCATCGAAGAGGCGCGCAAAGAAAATCTCAAAGACGTCAGTGGAATGAAAAAGCAGGACTTGATATTCAAGATCCTGAAAGAACGCGTCAAGATGAACGGCCTGATGTACGGGGAAGGAACTCTGGAAATTCTTCCTGACGGTTTCGGGTTTTTACGGAGTCCTGACTATCACTACTTATCGTGTCCGGATGACATTTACGTCTCTCCCAGCCAGATCCGCAGGTTCGGACTGAAGACAGGAGCAACGGTTGCGGGACAAATCCGGCCACCGAAAGAAAACGAACGGTACTTTGCCCTGTTGCGAGTGGAAGCAATTAACTACGAAGATCCGAATTTGCTGACAGACAAGGTCTTCTTTGACGATCTAACACCTTTGCATCCCGACACCCGGGTGACCATGGAATCTTCGGCTGAAGACATGGAAACACGCGTGGTCGACCTGATCGTCCCCATCGGCTTCGGCCAGCGTGGCTTGATTGTCAGTCCGCCTCGGGCAGGCAAAACCATCTTGATGCAAAAGATGGCCAAAGCCGTGTTAAAGAACTTTCCCGAGTGTTACGTCATCATGCTGCTGATTGACGAGCGGCCCGAAGAAGTGACCGATATGGAACGCCAGGTCAAAGGTAAGAACTGCGAAGTGATCAGCTCGACTTTTGACGAACCAGCCACCCGCCATGTCCAGGTCGCTGAAATGGTGATTGAAAAAGCCAAACGGATGACCGAGTATGGTTATGATGTCATCATTTTCTTGGATTCCATCACTCGTTTGGCT
This sequence comes from Planctomycetaceae bacterium, assembly GCA_002726515.1. Taxonomy (GTDB): domain Bacteria; phylum Planctomycetota; class Planctomycetia; order Pirellulales; family Pirellulaceae. The sequence goes on from PBTE01000189.1 coordinate 7,119, forward strand.
CGAGCCTGGAACTCCGAATGTCCCCAATCCGGAAAAATTCTCTCCGGAGGCCTGGATGCCAATGCGCTGCAAAAGCCCAAGCGATTCTTCGGGTCTGCACGCAAAGTCGAAGAAGGCGGATCGTTAACGATCATCGCCACGGCATTGGTCGAAACGGGTAGCAAGATGGACGACGTTATTTTCGAAGAATTCAAAGGAACGGGCAATCTCGAGATCGTATTGGACCATCAACTGGTCGACAAACGCATTTGGCCCGCCATTGACATCAATCGCAGCGGCACACGACGTGAAGAAATGCTGATGGATCCGGAGGAACATCGCCGAGTCTGTATTCTCCGACGAGTTTTGAACGAAATGAGTTCATCCGATGCGATGGAACTACTGGTGACACGTTTACAAAAAACTCAAACGAATGCGGAATTCCTCATGGGCATGAACTTGAAGTAACGAACGTTGGTGAATAAGCGGTGTCCGGTCCCTCCGAAAACATTGATGCCCCCGAGCCACCGTCGTTCGTTCCCGCCTATCTAGTTGACGAACAGCCGCCACCTAAGGTCCGCAAAACAATCCGCTTCGGTATCGGTTCGTTGTTCGTCTGCATGACAGTCTTCGCCTTCCAGTTTACAATGATCAGGTACGGGGGGCTCCTGGGCGCGATTGCCCTCCCACCGCTGATCATCTGCTTCATGGTCTTGTCCGCGATCTACCTGGAAATCCGTTGGAAAGGAATCAGCAATCGGCAACGACGCGAAAGCTTGAGTAACATGTTAACGAATCGGAGTTTTCTATATCTCTTTGTCCTTGGTGTGTCCGGATACGTGTTGGGAAGCGCCACTTCGTATTACAAGTTCATCCCCAAATCATCAATTAAAAATGAACTGGAATCGGATCTTGGATTTCGTTCAACTAAGACGTATGCCGGGAGTCCGGGTAGCCACCGGGAACTGCTCGAAATCGATCGTGTCCAAGCTGGAAGTGTCATGAACCGAGCAGGCTTAAAAAAAGGTGACCTCATTGTCGTGCCATCACCAGTTGACGAGTTTTTCCGTCAATTAAATGGAAAACGAGGAAGCACTATCAATCTCACCATTCAACGTGGACAATCCACCTCTCAGAAAAGGCTGGAAGAAAACAAACAGTTTTCTGTCAAAATCCAGATTCCTGACTGATTGTCTCAGTGACCCAGCTTTGGAGCAGCCATCGTGCCCAACGAATTGACCGGCGACGAACCACTACCTGAATGTCAACTGGCGGTCGTCGTTTCAAAATACAATCATTCCATCACCAAAAAGCTCCTGGAGGGTGCCATCGAAACGCTCACCTCTGGGGGTCTTCCTTCCTCGGCAATCGATGTTGCCTGGGTTCCTGGGGCCTGGGAGATCCCGATTGTTGTACAAAAACTGGCGAGGTCGGGACATTACGCGGCAATCCTGGCGTTGGGCGCGGTCATTCGTGGAGAAACGACCCACGATCAGTACATCAATCAGCAGGTCAGCTCTGGTCTGAGTCGGATCTCGTTGGATCATCAAATTCCCGTCCTCTTTGGTGTCTTGACCTGCAACTCTCTGGAACAAGCCATCCATCGCAGTGGTGGGCAGGCGGGCAACAAGGGGCAGGAATGTGCCCAAGCGGCCCTGGATGTGGTAAAGTTACTGTCCCGCCTTGCTTGAACAAGTCTCGCCAGCCCAAGAGTGCACCCACCCCTCAGTTGCGCCCTATAATTGAAACGAGGCCGGGGCCAAGTCAGTAAGGAAATACCTGATTTGCTGGGGGGGTGCTTTCGCAAGTGACTACAGCCTTTCAATTGCCGGCCGAGGAGAACAGGGGATATGGTACGCCGTAGTCGCGCCCGCGAAGTTGTTTTGCAGATTCTCTATCAGGATGATCTGAATCCCGATGGACAAGGACAGACTGCCGAATCGTTTCTTGTAAGCCGTTTACACGCAGACGAGGAATTGACTGCCTTCGCCAGATCCCTGCTCTCAGGAGTCCGTCGCAATCGGGGGGAACTGGACGAACTCCTCAGCAAAACGGCCGAAAACTGGAGCCTTGAGCGAATGGCTGTCACCGATCGCAACGTCCTGCGTTTGGGAGCGTTCGAAATCCTTTACACCGAAACCCCGGATCGAGTAGCTATCAACGAAGCTGTCGAACTCGCCAAACGTTTCGGTACAGATCAATCGGCCCAGTTTGTGAACGGTATTTTGGACCGTTTCCTCCAGAACCGCGCGTCGGAATAAGACACGAATTTCTCTTTCCAGGTGAATGGAACTTGGACGCTTTGTAGGCCAGGCGCCGACATTACCTAAAAACCCACCCTCACCAGAACAACTCCCAGTGATCAGACCAAAACCGTTGTCAGCAAACATGCCGGCCGACAAGAGCAGTGATTCTCACTGATGTCGGCAGTATGCGGCACTTCCAAACTTCCGCGTCTGGCGCCCGTTCTCAGACTTCCCTCTGTGGGAATAGCTCACGAACGATTCCGCGATCATCAGCATCAGGGCGCTCGAGTGCCCTACTGCCTGCCGGTGTTCACCAGTAAAATGCAAACTGCGACGCGCTGGACGTAGAACTTACAGGAGACTCGGAGGGACTCAGCCACATGGGACTTTTTGACCGGATCAAGCAGGGGCTTCAAAAGACTTCCCGGGTACTCCAGACCGATATTCGTGACCTGCTCAAGCAGGAAGGTCGCCTGGTAGACGACGACCTCTTGAAAGAACTCTTCGCCATTCTCGTCCGCACCGACATGGGAGGCGGACCGGCGGCGACCATTCGAGATGACATACAAAAGTCCTTTCGTGGCCGCGTCGTGAAGGAAGAAGATGTCTTGTCCTCGGTAAAGACCAACCTGAAAGAATTGTTAGCCCAGCCGGAAGTCCCGATCAATTTGGCGGAGGAAGGACCGACGGTCATCATGGTGGTCGGTGTGAATGGATCGGGGAAGACGACTTCCATCGCAAAGTTAGCGCACCGGTTTACCACGGAAGGAAAAAAAGTGGTCCTGGGAGCTGGTGACACTTTCCGAGCAGCGGCCGTCGAGCAGCTGATCATTTGGGCAGATCGTATCGGTGCAGAAATCGTGACTGGCGACTCGGGACAGGATCCCGCCAGTGTCGCCTTTGCGGCTGTCACCAAAGCGATCCAGGTTCAGGCAGATCTCTGCATTATCGACACGGCTGGCCGTTTGCAGACACAATCCAATTTGATGCAGGAACTGAGCAAGATTCGACGGGTGATCCAAAAGCAGATCCCCACCGCACCTCAAGAAGTTCTGCTGGTTTTGGATGCGACCGCTGGACAAAACGGAATCAGCCAGGCCAAAGGATTTTCCGAAGCCGTCCAGTGCACGGGCATTGTGCTGGCAAAGTTGGACGGTACGGCCAAAGGAGGCGTCGTCATTCCAATTCGCCAACACTTCGATCTACCAGTCAAGTTGGTGGGGGTGGGCGAAGGAGCCGAGGATTTGACCCAGTTCAACGTGGACGAGTTCGTAGATGCCTTTTTTTCAGACCAAGAATCCGAGTGATTCCGACTGCCCGCGACGTCGATTCTTTTCATTATTCAACTCTTTCTTCGGCCTCTCTTCTCAAATCCCATTCTTCCACCTCTCTCTCTTGCTTGCATGCGGCAAGTAAATAATGGGCTACCGTTACAAATTACCCACCTCAACACCTATTTGTCTCTTCCTTCCCAATTTTTCAAATTCTCGATGAAATTGGTGACCACCCACGGCCGATTTGTCCTACATGGATGGAAAAAAATCGGTTGCAGGGTGTCTGCAAATCGTTTGATTCCCCCGAACATATTCTCTCAAATTGTTTTTCCCGCGGTTTGTGCGGCGGATACAAACCCATCTCCCTCAAAGTTCATCACGGAGTTTTATCATGAAGTTTGCGAAGCTAATGGCAGTCGCACTAGCATGTGTTGGCATGGCGGCCAGCGGTGAGGGGGCTCAAAAATTGAGTGACCCCAACTCGACCCCATCAACATTTGACTACTACCAATTGGAAGAAGCACCTTCCCCCAGCGACTTGAACGTGAAAAAGGTTTCTTTAAGAAGCAACCTGGGATTGAGTTGCGACGAAGACCCCGGTTGCGAAGCGGCCCCTGATTGCGGTTGCGAAGCGGCCCCTGATTGCGGTTGCGAAGCGGCCCCTGATTGTGGTTGTGAAGCGGCCCCTAGTTGCGGTTGCGAAGCTAGTTGCAACCTGGGCAATCTCGGCCTGGGCAATCTTGGCCTGCCGAGCTGGAAAAGTTCGTGCATCAACATCGGCGGATGGATTCAATCGGGCTACAGTGGTAACGAGCAGCCTTTTTCAGATACCAGAGGTGACTTGCTCGCATTCAACGACTCGACAGGTGATAGTGGTCTGGACTTGCACCAGGCCTGGGTCTACGTCGAGAAGACTGCGAACGCCAATGGTGGTTGCTGGGACTGGGGAGTCCGCGCCGACTTTTTGTACGGAACCGACGCTCAAAAGACTCAAGCTTTTGGTAACAGCGACCAGGATTCCTATGACGCTGACTGGGACCACGGCCGATACGGCTCCGCCATTCCTCAGGCGTATGTTGAAGTTGCCAAGGGCAACCTGTCCGTGAAAGCCGGTCACTTCTTCACCATCGTAGGTTATGAAGTCATTCCGGCCACCGGTAACCGTTTCTTCAGCCACTCGTTCACCATGTTCAACGGAGAGCCGTTCACTCACACCGGTGCATTGGCCACCTACACGTGCAGCGACTCCTTGGAATTTTACGGTGGCTGGGTAGCTGGTTGGGACACTGGCTTCGAAGACTACACCGATCGCGACGGGAATGAAGAAGGAAGCATGTTCCTCGGTGGATTCAGTATCAGCAACTGCTGCGACACCGCCACCCTGACCTACATCACCTACGTTGGTGACTTCGGATGGCGTGGTTCAGACGGCTATGGCCACAGTCTGGTCCTGGACATGAACCTCTGCAACGGCATCAACTACGTTGTACAGAGCGATTACGTCCACACCGACGAGTACAGGGAAGATACCATCGGAATCAACCAGTACATGTTCTGCAACGTCAACGATTGCCTGACAGCTGGTGTCCGTATCGAGTGGTACAAGGACGACGCTTTCGGTGATGGTGTCGATGACGTGTACTCGGCTACTTTCGGCTTGAACTACAAGCCCCTCAGCAACGTTGTCGTGCGTCCCGAAGTCCGCCACAATTGGGACGTTGGCGGCTTGGCACACGACGATGAGATCACCGTCTTCGGTGTCGACACGATCGTTAGTTTCTAAGTGACTGAATCACACCGATGTGATTCGATTCACTGATCTGCGAAGTTTCAAAGCCGCCCGGGTGCTTGCACTCGGGCGGCTTTTTTTGGCCGGTGGCGAGTGGCCCCTTCTATTTTCTACTGCCCTGTACCTTGTTCCTGCTTTCGGGTTCTTCCAACCGCTCAGTGGGGCTTCGGCACCTGCTCACTCAGCAGGCGTCCTTTCTTCCGGGTTGGTGATCGCACACGGATGAACGACTGCCGCTCCGCAAGGGGACTCCAAACGGTGGAGAGATTGGACCGGACCTCTTTGCCAGTGGGCGGGGGTTTCTGGCATGACCCAGGTTGCCATACGGTTGCCCCATGCGTCTCTTCGCCGGAATCCCTTTTCGACATACGCGGGCTGTCTGCCTGTTCGAAAAACACCTCCAGCACGCTCTGTTACAGGATTCTGGAAGAAGCGAAGGCCCGGAGTACCCTCCCAATCGACAACTTGGTAAAATTTCGGGAGACCTGAACGATGATACAAATCCCTTGCAGAATCGGACCGTCCAGGACGGTGGCCGGCGATTAAGAAAACACGTTCAACGTACTGATTTGAGATGGTTTGTCGGTAACATGCAGGGCACCACACAATCGATTTTCCCTCCTCAGGGTGGTACTACAAACGAAATTCAAATAGTAAAACTAACCCCTGTGCGGACCAAACTTCGGAGTCACAGCGATGAAACTGATCATTGCCATCATTCAGCCCAACCGGCTCGAAGCAGTGAAAATGGCGCTCACCGAGGTCGAAGTCTTCCGACTCACGCTCATGGACTGCCAGGGATTTGGCCGCCAGAAAGGACACACCGAGGTTTACCGTGGTCATGAACTGACTGTCAACCTGCTCCGCAAAGTCCAGTTACAGATCGCCGTCAACGACGAATTCGTGGAACCCACGATCAACGCCATTGTCCAGGGAGGTCGTTCGGGAGATCAGGGAGAAATCGGCGACGGCAAGATCTTTGTCCTGCCCATGGACGATTGCGTGCGAATTCGTACGGGCGAACGCGGCTCCGAAGCCATCTGATTCGGTCATCACTCCAATTCTGGCTCTTCCAGAGGCCGATGCAGCCGGGGCATCCACTGACACAGTGCCACTCCACCAAAATAGAGTATCGTCAGAGGCGAAGCCATCAGCAACATGCTCATGGGATCTGCAGGAGTGAGAAACATGGCCAACGTAAAGATGACCAGGATGGCGACTCTCCATTTTCTCAGATAACTGGCTACGTCGAACACACCAATCCGTTCCAGGAACAACATGACTAAAGGCAGTTGAAAGCTGATGCCGAACCCCAGCGGTAAGAACAGTACGAAAGACATCCACTCGCTGATCCGTGGTTCGGCATCGATGTTCATTTTGCGATTGAAGCTCAGCAAAAAATCCAAGACGTAATCAAACACAAAGAAATACGCCAAACCAACACCGGCCAAAAAGAGACCGATACTAAAGGGCAGGAACACATAAATATATCGTCTTTCGTGTGCATACAGCCCCGCCGCGACAAATGCCCAGATGTGGTAGAAAATCCAGGGGCTGGAAATGACGATACCGGCTACCAGGCCCGCCTTCAACCAAATGACGAAGGATTCCTGGACACTGAGCGTTGAGATGTTCGGGTCGAGGCGACTCCAAACCCGAGTCAGGATCATTTCGGAAGAGGGGACCGTCAACGCCTCGTCCTCCATTTCATTCGAAACGTCAGTATTGTCTGGTTCTTGGCCAGGCTGGGAACTTGGCACCTTCTCGCCGTCGGGAATCAATTGAAGGACGCGCTGCAACTCCGCGACTTCAAGATACACCTTCTGAAATGCAAATCGCTTCTCCTTCACGAACTCCTGCACATCGCTGTCCAGGTCCTCGTACTGATCCGTTAGTTCATTGATTGTGTTCTCGAGATAATATTTCTCCAAAGCTATTTCTAGAGGATTCTTAATTGCCTCGACGACAAGGTTGGAGAACGCCAGACCAAAGAGGAAAGCAATCATGAGTCCACCAAGAGACCACACGAGCGCGTGGCGCAGTTCCTCCAGATGTTCTCCGAAGGTCATCGTCGATTTGGCGAATAGATCGTCGTTGTATTCGTCAGGCATAACTCGATACTGAGGCTGATAGAAGTCGGAAGACATCGCCCCAACGGAAACCACGATGGCTCGGAACCCGGAAGAGGGCCAACTCGCAACGATTAGCTCCGGTTGCCGGGAGTTCCAGGCGGATTGCCTTGCCAGTTTCGTAGTGACGCTAACCGCGAGACTGGCTGGATCCAGTTCGATGCTGCCCGCCTTGCGGGAGCAGCCAGTTTAACGGCGGGCCAAGCCTGTAACGACTCCCATGATATCATTCGATTGTTCCGATCACAAGCGGGAGAAAGACCGTAGCGTTTCCCGGAGACTTTCCATCCTTCTCACAACGAGATGCTGGCACTGCTGCCTGCCTTGATAGCGTTTCGATTCCACCTTTCTGTGGCTATTTGACCTTTGCAGCCCGAACTGATCCGCTGTACCTTTTGCCTTACACCTGACATCTTCTTTCCCCCGGTTTCACAGTTTCACTGCGCCATGTTGAATCTCCTGAAAACCGTGTTGGCGTTCCTGATTTTGCCTTCCGCCTCTGCGTGCGTTGTTACTCCCGATTGGACCAACCCGGGCAACATCCGGACGCAGCAGTTGCGTGCAATGCGTCACGACCCCTACGCCGAGACAGATGTAGCGCCCCGGGTGGTTGGTGGACGACCCCGCGAGTACCTGGTACCGTTACCTCAAGCAGTACGGGACCAACCCCAAGTGTCCAATTTCTTAAACCGGCCTGTGCCCCGGTTATACTAGGTCCGGCAGGCAACTTTATCTTGTGTCCCCGTCTGGACCATGATCTGCCTTTTTTGACATTGCATCGTTTTCCGGACTCACTGATCAAAAAGCACTCTCACCGCGCCCGGAAATGTCGCGAGCAACTCGTGAAACGGACCCTTTTAAAGTTGCATCTGCAGGACTAAACCTTTCTGCCCCGGCCAATTGCCTTCACTGAGAATGACGAACCTGTTCCTTGTGGGGCCTCCCTTTCACCACCACAAGTCCTAAAATGAACACTCTGAAAGAGGTGGAACGGACATTGGCAGCCAGAAGAGCAGATTGGCACTTGAATTCAGTCCATTCCATCAGGTAGTTTGAAACGTTCCGCTGCATCGGAGGTCAAGATGGCTCGTCGTTCACACAATTCGAAACCACGCGGGCAACAGATTCGGCAACTGCCATCTGCGCGCACTGGTGAACGACTACAGAAAATTCTGGCCGGCAGCGGTTACGGAAGCCGCCGCCAGTGCGAAAGTTTAATTCTTGAGGGCCGCGTCGAAGTCGACAGGAAAGTAGTGGTCGAACTGGGAACCCGCGCAGATCCATCCGTTCAGGATATTCGCGTCGATGGTGAAGCCATCCCTCGTCTCAAACTGATTTACTACCTGGTCAACAAACCCCCGGGAACGGTTTCGACGAATCGGGACCCCGCAGGGCGCAGTCGTGTGATCGACTTGGTCCCTGATGGCGACCAACTTTTTACCGTCGGCCGCTTGGATCGATCGAGTGAGGGGTTGGTCCTGGTCACCAACGATGGCGAACTGACTCACCGACTCTCTCATCCACGTTTTGGTATCGAAAAGACCTATGTCGTTGAGGTTCACGGGCATCTTACTGACCAAAAGCTGAAGCAACTGCGGAAGGGAATTCACCTGGCCGAAGCGTTCGCTCAGGTTGTACGGGCGCGTGTCAAACGCTCCTCGAAAAATTCGACCACTTTGGAAATCATTCTGAATGAGGGACGTAATCGTGAAATCCGGCGAATGCTAGCGCGGGTGGGCCACAAGGTCCAGGGACTCAAACGAGTGGCTCTGGGGCCACTAAAACTTGGAGAGATTCCCGTTGGTGCCTATCGGCAACTGACACGTGACGAAGTTCGCGCCCTTCGAAGAGTCTCGTCAACGACTTTCCGTTCACAACCCTCTCAAAAAAAATCTTCGTCCACGCGGCGGCGAGCAGGGAATAGCCTGCGCAACACCACTTGATTCTTTAAGTGACACAAAGTGAGCGCCGTCTTAAAACGGGCAGGAGGATTTTCAGCGCTCGTTCCATCCCTGTCGGACATTTTTCTGCTTGTCGGCTAGCGAAGTCCGGACATCTGTCGTACGATCCGTGGCATGTCAAATCCGCCTCACTCGCCCCATTATGCCGATCAGGCCATCTCCTGTACTGTTTCCGTGTTGGAAAATCTCCAGATTGCACGGAACACGTACCGCCTTCGCTTCGAGTCCCCGCAGATGTCTCGTCGTTTCTTGCCCGGGCAATTCCTGATGCTGCGGCTGGCGGGACTGCAAGATCCCCTACTGGGTCGTCCACTCGCGCTGTACGACACCGTCTGTAAGGATGATGGAACGCCTCGGGGTATCGATGTCGTGTACCTCGTCATGGGCAAGATGACGAGCCTGTTGGCGGAAGCAAGTCCAGGGGACAAACTCTCCGTCTGGGGACCGCTCGGGAATGGATTTTATCCTCAGCCAGTTAATCATTTGATCATGGTGGCAGGCGGAGTCGGTTACACACCTTTCCCCGCTGTAGCACGCGAACATTTGGGATCCCGTCAATATGGCCAACCAGCGCGCACAACGCCTGGCGCGTCCCGTGTATCGATGTGCTACGGAGCCCGTTCTGCCGAGTTCTTGGCCGGAATTGAGAACTTCTCGGAAATCGGCGTGGAACTCCACCTGGCAACGGACAATGGCAGCCGGGGACACCACGGTCTGGTCACGGACGTCCTGGAGCAAGTCCTGGAACAGAGTGACAGTGATTCTCGCAGGATCTTATGTTGTGGACCGGAACCAATGATGAAACGGGTTGCCGAAATTGCGGAACAACAACAGATCGACTGCGACGTTTCGCTGGAAACACCAATGGCCTGCGGCATCGGTATCTGCTTTAGTTGCGTCGCCAGAGTTCGCGAAGAAGCCGATGGTTGGGACTACAAACGAACCTGTGTGGACGGGCCCGTGTTTGACGCGCGGCAGATCCGGTGGTAGAGAAACTCAGGCCTGCTGCTTCGCAGATTTGATGCTCCGTTGTAATCGCGACTTGATTCGTGCCGCCCGATTGGGATGAATGATTCGCCGGGCTGCAGCACGGTCCAGCTTCTGCGTCGCCAGCCGGAGTTGATCCTCACCTCCCTGAACATCCCCCGACGTGATCGCTTCGCGCACTTTTCGCAACTGGTTCCGAATCGCCGATTTGACGGATCGATTTCTATCACGGTGGACAACGTTTTGGCGGAGCCTTTTTTTTGCGCTGTTGGTATTCGGCATGAGTTTCTAAGGATAGCGTAGGCTGGCTGGAATATTGTCAGGATAAATCGCCCGGGACACGATAGCTTTTCAGAACCTACTTTATCGCCGATCTAGGGTATCTTGTCTAGCCGTGCTTTGACATCCTTGTATCCGACATCCAATTCGAGCAACTCAGAGAGGTATTTTTTGGCATTTTCCGTATCTCTCAGCCCGGTCGCGAGCACCCCGGCCCGATACAATCCGAGTTTTTTGACATTGAGGTGCGAATTGTCCGCCGAATCCACGGCTGCACGATAGGCCTGAATGGCCGCCGCATAATCTTTGAGATGCTGGAGACACTCGCCCAGTTCAAGTTGGGCCGCGGCTTTGCAGCGAGGATCATCAGCCGCTATCCGTAGAGATTCCACAGCCATCTCAAATTTACCGGTTCTTTTCAGTCGAGTTCCCAATTGAAACTGAAAACGAGGCTCGTCGGGATACCGTTGAACCCGCGAATCGTAAATCTCGATTTCCCTCTTCAGGACCTCGTCCCTACGATCGGCCGCCAAGCGGGTAGCCTCTTCCGAGTCCTCTGACTTGGCTCGTTGTTCCGCCGTAGCAAGTTCCTCTCGGGATCGAAGCATCTGCGCGTCTTCCAGGGCTTCACGAATTCGAATATCGCCGCCCGACGCCGGCAAACCCCGTTGCAGAGCCATTTCGGCCTCTGGAGCCTTGTTTTCAGCAAACAGCAGCCTGGCCAATTGGAGGTAGGCGTCCACATCCGTTGGATCCTCCGAAATTGCCTTTTCAATTTGCTGCCGTTTTGTCAACTGAATCTGGGTTCCAACTTCTTTTTCTCGTATTGTTTCGCCCTCCGGAAGTTTTTCCTTCTGCTTGGCCCGTTTGGCCGGCAAATCATCCGGATCTCCAAAACCGGCCTGGGCCCGCGTCTTTTCAAGCGTCAAATTCGAAATTGCCCTGGCGGCTTCGAGATCGTTCCGTTTGTTTTCTTCGACACGATGCCAGCAGGCGATCGCCATGTCGGATTGGCCCATACGAGCCAACGACTTGGCACAATGCCGATTGACTTCTGGATCCTTCGGATTGGCATCCAGAGCATTCTTCAGGTAACGCAGCTCAATCTCATTCAGATGAAGCTCCTGGCAGGCCTCGGCCATGGCACGCAACACACGCACGTCCCAAGGATTGGTTCGCAAAGCGTCCAGGCCGGCACGGATCACGCCAATCCAGTCTTTTTTTGAAGCTGACTTCTTCAGGTTCGCCTTCCCTCCAAAACCCCTAATCCGTGCTCCTTTTTTGTTGTTATTGTATTTCCGCCTGAGATTTTCTAGGAATGCTTCCACGTAAATCAAATTACCGGGATCGTGCCTCACACACTCGGTGAACATTGTATTGGCGTAATCGTAATCATACTTTTCTTTTTCCATCAACTTGGAACCATGTTCAAAACATTTCTGCAGGCGCCCTCGGAGTGCGGGCTCGATAGGTGGAAGCTGAGCCATCGGTTCCTGTTGGCCCGTTTCGTGTGAGGTTTCAGATGGCTGATTTGTCGCCATTGAACTATCTTGGTTGGGGGTTCAGGGTGCTTTCTATCCCGGCAAGTCCAGTGACTGGCTTAACGGATGGTGCAAAAACCAGCAACTTCCCAACCGCCAAAATAACAGGACTGCCGACCAGGGAACCACAGGCGGGTTGATACGTAATGCGTTCAATCCCATTTTTTCGGTAAACCGCTGTAATTCACTGAGCAAATACTTACTATTTGATCCTGTTTAAATTCTAATAAGTTACATGATCAGAAGCCACGTCGGTTGCCGCTGCAAGACAAGGCGGCAGTTTCGATGAACCAAAGACAGTCACCAACGGGAAAGGTCTTCCTGGTGGGCGCAGGTCCGGGTGACCCGGGTTTGATCACCGTACGGGGCCTTGAGTGCCTGGAACAAGCCGATCTGGTACTCTACGACTATCTCGTCAATCCGTTAATCCTGCAACACGTGAGGCGCGGAATCGAGTTGATTTGCCTGGGTCGGCACGGACGAGACCGCATTTGGACTCAAGATGAGATCAATCGAAAGATGATCCAGGCGGCCCAAGCGGGCCAGTGCGTGGTGCGGTTGAAGGGAGGAGATCCGGCAATTTTTGCTTGCGGGGCCCAAGAGATCGGAGCCCTTCAGGAAGCTGGCATTTCTTTCGAAGTCGTTCCAGGCATCACCACTGCTCTGGCAGCCGGCAGTTATGCCGGCGTTCCCGTCACCCATCGGGACCTTGCTTCCGCCGTGGCCTTGATCACCGCGCAGGAAGATTTCGAAAAACACGACTCGATCGATTACACCTCACTGGCAAAATTCCCAGGGACGCTGGTGATGTACATGGGCGTCACCACCGCCCCGACTTGGACATCCGCCTTGATTGAAGCTGGAAAACCAAGTGACACTCCGGCCGCTATCATCCGTCGTTGCAGCCTTCCTGATCAGCGGATCATCCGTTGCAATCTGGGTGAAGTTGCCGAACGCCTTGTCTCGCCCCAACGAATTCGACCTCCGGTAGTGGTGATTCTAGGCGCCGTCGCCTCGCTGTCCGAAAGTTGGTCCTGGTTCGACCGAAGACCGCTATTTGGAAACCGTGTCCTCGTTACACGCCCTGCCGATCAGGCTGCCTCCCTGCAAAAAACGCTGGTTGATCTGGGAGCGGAAGTTCTTAGCCAGCCTGCCATCGAAGTGAGCGAACCTGACGACTGGTCTCCCGTCGACAGGGCCATTGAAGATCTGCCGAATTTCGACTGGCTTGTTTTTTCCAGTTGCAACGGCGTTTCGTTCTTCATGGACCGTTTGTACCATCTGGGTTTGGATGTCCGCCGCCTCGGTAATCTCCAACTTGCAGCCATTGGTCCCCGCACCGTGGAAGCTTTACGCAACTACGGCCTGCTGGCAAATGTTCAACCATCGCGATTTTGTGCCGATGATCTTGCCCAAACACTTTCCGCAGACGCTCGGGGTAAACGATTTTTGCTGGCCCGTGCCAGTCGTGGACGCGAAGTTTTAGCTCAGGAGTTGAAACAGGCAGGTGCCCAGGTCAGTCAAGTCGTTACTTATCAAAGCCGTGACATCGAAGTCGCCGACGCTGATGTTGCAGCGGCACTTGAGGCAGGAACCATCGACTGGATCACCGTCACCAGTTCGGCCATCGCCCGTTCCCTGGTGTCGCTATTTGGCTCCGCTTTAGAAAAAGCACGGATCGCGAGCATCAGTCCGGTCACAAGTTCCACCTTGAGGGAACTGGGAATCTCGGTCGATACGGAAGCCCGGCAATACACGATGGAGGGCCTGGTAGAAGCCCTGTGCTCAACGCTGAAAGATCGGTAAATAGGCTTTGTCCAGTTGAAGGATGATTAAATTGATGGCACTGACATAGATAGGACCGATGTTTCCCTGCCAATCTCCTTCACGCGACTGTTCCGACACGATCCGCTTGTAAAGTTTGTCGCGAAATACCCGCCACTCGCTGCCCGCCTGACGGTAGACAACTTGAGAGTAGTACAAATGTGTATAGTGCCAATGGCCGAAGGAGCGCGCACTGTCCGCAATTTGGTAAAGGTTGCGTTTGCAATATTTCAACATCTCCGGAACGTGTTTGTTTTCGTACGCACCGGCGTTGAATAATGCGGCGAGGGCAGCCGCCGTAATCGCCGGGCGCGACGTCCCTCGATTCCGTGAACTGTAAGAAATTCCGCCGTCAGAATTCTTACAGCGATAGATGTACTGCTTCGCCCTTTCAATCACATCCGCCGAAACCGGAATTCCGGCGTTGCGGCAACCACGTAACCCCTGGACCTGTGTGATCGTCGTGGACCCCTCATCAAAATTGCTACCATCCTTGGAACTCACATAGCCCCATCCGCCCGAAGTGGTTTGTGCCTGGCCACTAAACTGCACTGCACGTCGCAAGAGTTCTATCAGTTCGACGCGACGCTCCAGGTCCTCCTCTTCGCCCAACACCTGGGAGAGAAACAGCATCGAGAATCCGTGCCCATAGGTGTAACGACTGTCTCGCATCGGATTGCCGATCAATCCGTTCTTGCGTGACTTGCTCGTCAAATAATCCACGGCACGGCGTATGGATTTGGCATAAGGTCCCTGCGTCGTGGTGGAACCAGAACACAACAAAGCCAAGCCGGCCAGAGCTGTCATGGCTGTGGGATAGTTGGCGGCCGTCCAATGCCCGAGGCGAGATTGCGTTTTAGCGACCCACCGTAATCCTTTTTCAATGGCGATCTCCTCCGCCGGACTGTAGCGGGCGGCCACGGCCGACCTGCCGAGATGGCAAGTCCAACCCGTACCCGCAAACTGGGCAGCCCGTGCTAGCATCCTCCGTCGAGTGATCGGCAAGCTCATAGTTTTACTCCCTTTCGTCAAGGTCCTGCCATTCTCCGTATTTTTCCCAATAAAGTCCAATTCAATTGGTAGGGTCGCTGTGTTCCACGTTGCTCGCAATATCGGGACTCTCCCACGCCACTTCCAGTCATGCGGCCTGACGAACCGATTCTATAAGATGGTGGGGTAAACTCCAGCATTACCAACGAATCGAAGGGAGTCGTTAGAGGCGCATGTCCAAACTATTTCACGGCGAAACACTCATCATCAGCATCTTTTTGGACCCGGATGAAGAGGCACCCGGTCAAAAACTTCTCCGTGATGAAGTCGATCTCATCCTGACCGTCGCTAGCAAACTCCGCCAGTTAGGGCTACCGGCGACTTGGGCCATAAAAAACGTAGAGGACTGGTTCCAGCACGGTCTGTCTGACGTGATTGACGAAGTCGCCGTTCTGGTCGGCAAGAGTTGGGAAGACCGGGTTGCTGGCCGGACTCGCTTGGCTCAGGCACTCCCTGAAAGGATTCAACGCATCCGCAGCCATGGGCGGTCCGTCTCCACCCTAACGACCATGGGCAATCTGGCACACGAAAACCTGGACCTGCTCATCAAGTATGGGATTCGCTCCCTCTGCGACCTGACAAACAACACCCAAGGCAATGCAGCACACGCAGAACAGATTCGTTGGGGTCTGTGGAAGATGCCCACCGCGAAACTCGTTCCCCGCAGGCCAAGGGTTCGCGACGTGGGAAATCACGACGCCGATGCACAGCCCTCGATTCGTAGAACAGCCAAGGAGCGCTCGATTTCCCATCTCGGGGTCGATCTCCGACAAGTTGCTGTGTCGGGATTCAGTGGTTTGGGACAAACGATGCGTTTTTTTGAGATGGCGGCCAGGCAACGTGACCGGGGAAAACTCGCCTGTCAGAGCGTCGCTGCTTTGACCGCTGATCTATTCGCGCCTCGTCAGGCAAACGGGTCGCAATCGATTCTAAGAAAGGCCGCTTAAGTTGTCCAAAATCAGTTTTTGACTGTAGCGTACAACTCTTTCTGCGACCCGGTACCTACCATTCATCTGCACTGAGATTTGTACTGGCCAACCGGCTCCCGGGGTTATTGGAGTTCCCGGAAAGCGCCCCAGCTGAGGTAGGCCAGCATCCCACCGGAGATCACAAAAGTAACATCCATCAACAGGCTGGCACCCCGAAAGGGAGCAATGAAGGCAAGAAAACTGAAATACCCCCCGAGCAAATCGAGTAAACACAGTAAGAAGACAAGGGCCGCAACGGCCATTCCAGCAATGGTCAAAAATCGGGGCATCTGGCTGTTTCAAATGAATTTTGGCTACGGTCCCGGGGAAAGTCCCGGAAATAAAAAGCTGGAAATCTAGTATAGTTTAGGTTGGGAACTTGTCATCGACAAACCGGGGACACACGGTTTATTGACAATGTTTCTTAGTGTTGTGTAAACCGACTTGAACCTCAAGCTACTACCCTACAGGAGTTCCAATCTTTACAACAAAACCTGCCACAAGTGTCCTAAGATCAGTGGATCGACACAAGGTTGCTCTGCTTCCATCACAACCTGAATGATGAAAATTTCTAGTCAAAGGATGTTGAAACAGCGTACAACTACGAAAAACAGGAAGTGGAACAGCCAGATTTCTCCAGTTCAACAATTTTATTTTCCCAACATTTCACTTTTAATCCGATCGTGCGGGGCCCTTGTGGCCGGGACCCTGTTTTTAGATCAGGTCGAGAATCGCATGAAAACCCAACCACGGATTTCCGGGGGCTAACCAGGGATGCATGACAATCAGCAGGGTTCCCGATCAGTCTGCCAGGACTTGCGCCGACAGATGCCGGTTGCAAAAAAATGGGCTTACCTGGACCACGCAGCAGTGGCCCCAATCACCGCTCCCAGTCAGAAAGCTATCCAGGAGTGGTCGTTGGAAGCCACCAGAGAAGGCGTTTGTCGATGGTCCAGTTGGACACGCAAAATCGAGGACGTGCGTTGTCTGGCTGCTGAGCTGATTCAGGCAAACCAATGTGAAATCGCTCTGCTTCCGAATACCACCTCCGGAATTGGGCTGGTTGCTGAATGCTTTCCCTGGGAGTCCGGAGATAATGTGGTTACCCTTGCCAACGAATTTCCATCCAATCTTTATCCCTGGATGAACCTTCACAGGCGAGGTGTTGAAACACGACTCGTCTCACCCAGGGACGGGGTCGTCGACCTCAACCTGCTTGCGGAAACCTGCGATCAGCGAACTCGCATCATCTCGCTGAGCTGGGTGGGTTACGCAACGGGCTATCGCCTCGATGTCCAAGCCGTGTCGCAATTGGCGCACGACCAGGGGGCTTTGCTTTTTCTGGACGCCATCCAGGGCCTGGGAGTTTTCCCTTTGGATGTCTCCCGCTGCAAAGTTGATTTCCTCGCCGCTGACGGTCACAAGTGGATGCTGGGTCCCGAAGGAGCCGGACTCTTCTACATGCGGTCGGAACACCTTGACCTGCTTCGCCCGATGCAAGTTGGTTGGAACAGCGTCGTACGTCGCTATGACTACGATCACATCCACCTCGACCTCCGCCCGGAAGCATCACGCTACGAAGGAGGATCCATGAATATGGTAGGATTTATTGCCTTGGGCGAAAGCCTTTCGTTGCTCAAACGCCTTGGACTGTCGTCCCAAGCGTCCCCGATTGCCGACCAGGTGATCCAGGTAACAGAGGCTGCCGTGGAGCGTCTGGAGCGGGCAGGTGCCGTCTTGCTGAGCACCAGGGACGGGAAAAACCGCTCGGGAATTGTATGCTTCCAGTTGCCAGGCCGCGAACCGGCCGCAATTCGCCGTTCCTGCATGAAAAAAAATGTTGCCCTCAGTTGTCGTGGTGGCGGTTTGCGGATCAGCCCCCATGCCTACAATAATGAAGAAGATCTGGATCGCCTGATGCTGGCTTTGCAGGAAGGCTAGAAGCAAAGTCCGCAGATCCCGATCCGCACAACAGGAGACGGAAGAAAAAACAGGATACAGTAGTCGCCGGACCACTGTAGTGCTTCTTAAAAACTTTCGCGAAAATTCAACACCACTCCCATCACCATGACTGACTCCGATTCACATATTGCCGTTTACACGGGTTCATTTGATCCGATTACGCTGGGACACCTGAGTGTAATTGCCCGCAGCAGTCGCCTGCTTGACCGGCTTGTGGTGGGGGTTGGAGTCAACGTAGACAAACCTTCGCTGTTTTCTCCCGAGGAACGGGTGAATCTGGTGCGCACTGTCACTCAACCATTTTCCAATGTTGAAGTCAGAACATTCTCAGGGCTGGCCGTCGACTTCGTGCAGGCTTGTGGTGCACGAGTGATGATTCGAGGCGTTCGTCCCCTGACCGATATCGCGACTGAGTTCACAATGATGATGGCAAATCGCCATCTGGACCCTGATATCGAAACCATCTTCTTGATGGCCGACGAAGAGTTCGCTCATGTTTCGAGTTCCCTCATCAAGCAAATCGCTCCCCTGGCAAATGACGAAAAGCTGGCACGTTTCGTACCTCGCGAAATCATTCCGCAACTGAGAACAAAGCTCAAGGGCTCGTAAGTCGCGGCACAAGGCACAAGAGTCGCTTCACACCCGATTTGAACGCAACCAGCATGCTGCATCATGCACGAGCCAACCGGTTCCGCCCTGCCGGTTCAGTTTTGTTCGGCGGCATCCTCGCCACCAGATGTGCGTAAATAACGGCGCAGATAAGACGCGCGTTCAACATTGCGATCAGCCGTATCCAACTCCTCGCCACGCAGTTTCTGCAGATGTGCCGGTTGGGTGTGGATGAATAATTTGTTGACATCGGGAATTTGCAAGTTGTCGATCAGCCCCAGATTCACTCCCATCCTGACACTGGAAAGCAGGTGCATCGTTTCTTCACTGCTGATGGTCTTCGCAGAACTCAGAATCCCATACGCCCGGCTGACCCGATCATGCAAATCTTTCTGGCTTTCTCGCATCAGAAATTCCCGTGCCCGGCGTTCGTAATCAATCAGCACGGGAACCACATCGCTTACCTGGTTGATAAGATCCAATTCACTGCGGCCCAGCGTGATTTGATTGCTGATTTGATAGAAGTCGCCCATCGCCTGCGAACCCTCGCCATACAAACCACGTACAGCCAAACTGATCTTGTGGAGACTGCGAAAAACTTTTTTGATTTGTCGTGTGATAACCAGCGCAGGAAGATGCAACATGACGCTCACACGCATCCCGGTACCCACGTTCGTCGGACAGGCGGTAAGATAGCCCAGTTTTTCGTGGAAGGCATAGGTGACATGTTTTTCCACGGCGTCATCAATGTCACTGACCGTGTTCCAGGCGGCTTTCAGATCCAAACCACTGTTCATCACCTGAATCCGCAAATGATCCTCCTCATTGATCATCAGGCTGTAAGTCTCTCGTGAACCGATCGCCACACCCCGAGCCCCCTGGCTTTCCGCGTGCTCCCGACTGATGAGTTGGCGTTCAACCAGGAATTGACGGTCCACAAATTCTAATTCGCTGACATTCAAGTACAGAACGCTTTTTTTCAGATGCTCATCAGCCAGAGCCCGCTCGCAGATGGTTTGTTCAATCGCTAAGCGGTCATGGTCGGTTGCGGTCCGGATAAAGGGAAAGTCCGCCAGATTCCGCGCCAAGCGAATGCGGCTGCTAATCACGATGTCAGATTCCGGGCCAGAACCTCGCAACCATTCGCCACTCGAACCAGTTAGATCTTCAAGTTCCACAATGAGTTCTCGTTAAGGCAGTCTACTTTGTTTGAAAAACACAAATGAAAGGGACCATCCAAGCAATGTACCCGGGCCGCCAGTTGGTTTGCTCTACTGACTCGATATTTCTTCTTCGAGCCCCTTGATCAAATCTCGTAATTGCGAAGCTTTCTCGTAATCCTCGTTATCCACAGCCTCCTTCATTTCACGGCGCAAGCGTATCAGTTCTGTCTGCTGTTCCGATCCCGCTGCACTGCGACGGGGCCGCTTGCCCAGGTGCTCTGTGGCACCATGTATGTTCATCACCAACGGCTCTAGTTCTTCTTCGAAACAAGTATAATCATGAGGGCACCCCAGTCTTCCCTGGTTGCGAAACTCGTAAAAAGTAATTCCGCAAACGGGGCACGCTTGTTGATCGAGTCTGGCTAAATCTTCTGCAGTCTGTCCCAGTTGCAACTGCTGTGCAAGCGCCCCTGCTAACGTCTGTGACGCTGGCGACTCCGATTGAGGGTCGGCGGGCGTTAAATAAATGCGGGCGTGCTCCTCACACAAGTGCAACTCGTCAACTTCCGCGCCAGTCAATTCAGTGATGTGGAAGGTGGCCGGCTTTTCGCAGTGCTGACACTTCATGCTACTGTTCCCGAACAGGCGGAATTTACGACGGTCGCTGACAATGGCAACGAAGAAGAAAACGTCGAAATCGGTGCAAATCGTTCTATAACAATAGGTAACGCTGTTCTATGAATTCTAACAGCAGCTCGAAACGTGTCAAGATTGGTCGCACCAAATGGCGACGTTGTGACCCACCGACGTGCTTGGTAAGCTGACACCGCTCGAAAGGTTTTTCGCAATCCTTCCTGCTGATCTCGGTAAAAAATGAACCATCTTCCGGATTTCAACACTTTTCAGGATCTTGCCCGTGACCACCAGTTGGTGCCGGTGTACCGAACCCTCGTAAGTGATTCACTGACGCCGGTGTCTGCGTTTCAGAAACTGGACACCGGTGGAACATCCTGCCTGTTTGAAAGCGTGATTGGTGGCGAGAAAGTCGGACGCTACAGCTTCCTGGGCACCCGTCCGTTTATGGAAATTAGCGCCGCGGGCCAGAATGTCAAGATTTCGACAGCGGATGGCACCAGGCAATGGACGGCAGCCGACCCGCTGAACGAGTTGCGGAAACAGCTGGCTGGTGTCCGGGCCGCTCGCATCGATGGTTTACCCCCCTTCACCGGCGGCGCCGTCGGTTATGCCGGCTACGACGTGGTCCGCTACCTGGAGCATCTGCCACACCCGCCCGACAATGATCGAGGGCTGCCCGATTTGAGTTTTGCATTCTACGACCGCATGATTGTTTTCGACAACATCACTAAGACAATGACCGTGATTGTCCTGGCCCGCATTCCCCAGCAAAAAAACGCTTTGCGTGAGACCTACGACGACACCTGTCGGACGGTCGACGAAATTGTCGAACAATTGTCCAGTGAACTGCCCGCGCTGCGACCTGCCGACATCCGGGTCGGGGGGGATGTTACCATTGCTTACCAGTCCAACTTTCAGCAGGACGAATTTGAAAAGGCTGTCGAACACTGCGTCGAATACATTGCCGCGGGCGATGTTTTTCAAGTCGTCATCAGCCAACGCCTGGAAGTTTCCATCGAAGCTCCGCCGTTTGAGATTTATCGCACGCTGCGCGTGGTCAATCCCAGTCCGTTCATGTTTTTTCTTCGTACTCCTGAAGTTACTTTGGTCGGCAGCTCGCCTGAGATTATGTGCCGGGTCCTCGACGGTGAAATTACCGTCCGCCCGCTGGCAGGAACCCGCCCTCGAGGTGCGTCGGTAGAGGAGGATCGACAACTCGCCGAAGATCTCCTGGCCGATCCCAAGGAACGTGCCGAACACGTGATGCTCGTTGACCTCGGGCGGAATGATGTGGGCCGTGTTTCACAATACAACACCGTCGAACTTACCGATGTCATGACCATCGAACGCTACAGCCACGTCATGCACATCACTTCCAACGTTACCGGCCAACTGACAAACGAACACGACGCATTCGACGCCCTGCAAGCCTCCCTGCCCGCCGGCACAGTTTCCGGCGCCCCCAAGGTCCGTGCCATGGAAATCATCGATGAACTGGAGCCTCATCGACGCGGCCCCTACGCCGGGGCGGTTGGATACTTCGACTACAGCGGAAACATGGATACTTGCATCGCTTTGCGGACCATCGTCATTCAGGATGGAAAAGCTTACGTGCAAGCAGGCGCCGGTATCGTTGCCGACAGCGTCCCGCACAATGAATACTGTGAAACACTGAATAAGGCACGCGGCCTCCTGAAAGCAATTGAACTTACCGAGCAGCGCACCCGAGAGTCCCGGGCGGGAGATACAAGCAGTCAATAAGCAGTGGCAGAGTGGGAGTGAAGAACAGGCCTGCCCCGGCTGGTCTTATTCCATCCCAAATTCCAAAACTTCGGATAGTTCGCTGATTTCATCGACCTGTTGGTGCAGGTCTTCTTCGAACGCGTCGAGTACCTGCAACATCGCCCCGACAATCTCCGGGCAACGATCAGCTACATTATTAACCTCGATGTAATCTTCAGGCTTGACAAACAGTTCGGGTTGGCAAGCACTCAACCCGTCGTGCAGGCCAGCCTGACCTGTTCCGGGAACTCGTAAAAACCAGGCCGGCGTGCGCAACGCTCGTTCCGCCCCAAGGACGGATGCGGCTCGATTTCGCCGGGTTCGATCGATCTCGACCAAATCAGACAACAAACTTTGTCCATGTGTTACCGGAACAACCGACGGCAGGCCAAACCAGTCGACGATCGTACTGAAAAGATCCACCGGTTGGATCAAAGCCTGAAACCGACAAAGAGCTCCCTTGCGATCCGGCGACCTGATCATCAGAGGTACCTGCAACAACTCGGCATACAAGGCCTGACCTGAAGGTCCGACACGGCGATGTTCACCGAGTGGAAATCCCCGGGGAGACGTGACGATCGTCAGCAACCGCTCGAAATTCTTCTCTTCGATGGCTGTCAAGAGTGCACCGAACCACTGGTCCAGCAATCCAATCTGAGCGGCGTAAGCGTAGGACATTCCCAACAACTCATCCGGGTCGTGATTTACAGGCAGAACGCAGTCTGGCACCTCTGTAGTTTCCGGCGGTAGAGGGTCGTCTTCCGCCGCTAACGCAGTCCGCATTTCATAGGGAGCGTCCCAGTTAGCTGCCATCCCACGACTGTGAATCCAGAGAAAAAACGGTGGCTTTAATTCATCCAGGATGGAAACCATCGCGGCCACAAACTGTCCAATTTCAGTCTCGTCAACACTCTCGCAACACCCTGAATTTTCGGACAACTGCAAGCTGTGGCAATGATCGAAATGTCCGGCCAACGGATGACTGGAAATTTGAGTTTCGTCCGTGACCAACACGGTTTGTACCGACTTGTCCGACAACGGATGGAAAAAACTGTGTTCAGCAGCAACATCCGCTTGTGCCGCGTGACAGCCCTGCCAGTAAGACCGGTAGACCTCGGTCAAGGATGGTGAATCGATGATGGCGTGTTCGCAGATGAAAGCTTGGCTTGCGAAGTGATTCAGGCACGGCGTTTCGAGCCACGAGTTGCCATAGGGACCCAGCCACCGCGCACCCCAACGGTCTACGGAAAAAACAATCGCACTTTGGCAAGATTCCGACATCCGTCACCAATACCCGGCCCCGAGTTGTCGCAGTTTGAACTTGGACGCCAAGTGTAGATCGGCAAGTCGTCAATGGCTAGTGGATTGCGAACCGAATTTTCTGAACAGTAATCCCGGACTTGTAACTTGTAACAAACGCCCGCTGGCTCCGACCTGCTGCCATGTCGATGGCGACCAAACTGCCACGCGGAGTCCGCCCGGACAGTCCGAGCCATTCTGCTGGAATCCTCGCAAAGGGTAGGCGAAGATCCGACCGTGAAACTGACGGGCCTCAGCTCCCCGGCCGGGCCAGTTCCCACCGGATTCTTACCGAAATTTTAATTATTTTTTCGAGTGGTTTTCGTGCGGGCCAGGCATCTCAGGAAGCGTCCGCTGCCAACATGGAGCACAACGGAAGGCGACCTCACCACGCGGAATCAGTCACGTCTACAGCACCCGTTAACAGACGGTTTGACCGGCTGGATGTTTACGGTGAGTGGCGAATCTGTATGGCGTGCCGCAACGGCCGGGCAGCAAGGGTCATCGGAACCCTGCTCCAACTGATCCTGCCAGATATCTTCAGATTGCCCTAAACCGTTCCGTCGTTTACTTTAACACACGTCTACCTGGTCCAAACCACAGGTTTTGTCTTACCGGAAGACTCATTTTGGGGTGGTTTTTGGGTGACCCGTTGGCCGGCAGCGGCAACAAAACTTGGTAGCCCCGGTTTGCAGTAATGGTGTTGTAACAGGCTGCGCGATAGCATGAACGGGAAATGAACCAGGTTCAAAGATGTTAATTCGACGGGAACTTGAGGACTACGTTCCGCCACCAATGCTTGTCACGCAGCAGGTGCTGTCAACTGCTGCCCGCGTACTGACCGGCGCAACGGCTCGCTGGGTTGACTGTCAGCCTGATACCTGCCAACGAGTTTATTTCGCCAATCACACCAGCCATCTGGACGCCCTGATCATCTGGTCGTCACTGACGCGGGAGATACGCGCACTGACCCGCCCCGTAGCAGCCAAAGATTACTGGGAAAAAGGCCCGGTCCGCAGATTCATTTCCAGTTCGTTCAATGCCCTCTTGATTGATCGCAAGGAAATCAAAGTCCATCAGAGCCCGGTCGACTTGATGATCCGCGCCATTGGAAACAGAGAATCTTTGATTGTATTTCCAGAGGGCAGCCGGAACACCAACTCCCAAATGGGTGATTTCAAGAGTGGACTGTTCTACCTGGCCAAAAAACGCCCCGACCTGGAACTGGTTCCAGTGTACATTGAAAATCTGAATCGGGTCTTACCTCGCGGTGAATTCCTGCCGGTGCCCTTGCTCAGCTGCGTCAAGTTCGGTTCACCGGTGTGGCTGGAACGTAGCGAGCCTAAGATGGATTTCTTGCGCCGAGCCCGTGAAGCAGTGCGCCGCTTGAAAGAGGTTTAAACGTTGAACGCCTTTGAAAACCTCGCTTTCTTCGCTGAAAGCGAGACCGTGCCTATTCTTCAGCCCAATCTACCCACACTGGTTTTATTCGGTGTCGTGTTCGGGCTGTTGATCATCGCCTCGGTCGCCGGGCAGCTGATGAAGCGGCAATCGGAAAGCACGATCCATCCCGCTGTAGTACGTACCTTCAACTCACGAGTCCTCGCCTGGTGGCTGCTGTGTGCCAGTGTCGCTTTGGCTTTCCTATTCGGTCGCAGCGCCACCATCATCCTCTTCTTTTTCATTTCGTTCTGGGCTCTGCGAGAGTTTATCACGTTGACACCCACCCGCCTGGGTGATCACCGGGCACTGTTCTGGATTTTCTTTGTTTTAACACCTTTACAGTACCTGCTCGTGTGGTGGGGCCCCTCCCACTATGGCCTGTACAGCATTGCGATTCCCGTCTATGGGTTCCTGTTCATTCCTGCCCGCATCGCGCTCTCGGGTGATTACAAACGATTTCTGGAGCGCGCAGCCAAAATACAGGCCGGCCTGTTGATTTGTGTCTACACCCTGAGTTTCGTACCAGCGCTGCTTGACTTGAAGCTGGTGACCTACAAGACGGCTGACGGTTCTTCTGCACTGTGGAACGACGGGAGTCCTGCTGGACTGCTGCTTTACTTCATTCTCATCGCACAACTGGGGGATGTGATGCAGTACCTGTGGAGCCAGTTGCTGGGACGGCACGTCATCGCTCCCGAGATCAATGCCAGTCGCACATGGGAAGGACTTTGTGGTGGAGTTGCCAGTACGACATTGGTCGGAATATTACTCTGGTGGGCGACGCCGTTTACCTACTGGCAATCGGCGTGCATGGCTTTGGTCATCGCGGTGCTCGGCTTTGCAGGTAGCATGACCATGTCCGCCATTAAACGCGACCGGGGAGTGAAGGATTACGGTACCCTGGTCGAAGGTCATGCAGGCGTGCTCGATCGCATCGATTCGATCTGCTTTGCGGCGCCTGTCTTTTTCCACCTGACCAGGTATTGTTTTTCGTCGTCGGTTTGATTCTTTGATGGCCAATACGATGCGGTCCGGCCAGCAAGTGCGACCATGGCCCGAGCCGGGTCGTCGGACAGAGAAATACTGCAGGTGGCGGGAAACCCGTGTTCCCCTACCTCCAGACAGTGCCACGGGGAACAGGCGGCGCATCGTAGCGAACGGGAAGCCGGCCTGATTCGCTGAACAAGGCGCGGTCGGGATGCGACCACTCCAAAATCACCCGTCGTCGCTGCTGTCGAGCTGGCGGCTGGTTTCGTACCGTCGGAGCAGGCGCCCGGGGGGAACTGGCAGCGTAAATCGCATCTCGCGATTTGACGGCAGCTTGCCGATTCGTTTGTTTTTGAGTCTTGGCATTTTGTCGCACGTACCAGCTCAACTCACTCGATTCCTGAACTTGTGGCGAAGCGTTACCGGCTAGCCGGTCGTCGGTGACCCGTCTCTTCCGTCGAAGCCCCAAACGTTCGCTGAGTTTTACCGATTTCGAATTCTGGGCCCGGTAAACGGGTGTCTCACCGGTTTGCGCAGACGGCGGTGCAGTGGAGGCAACTCTCAGACCCTCCGGCCTCGGCCCTGCCGGTTGCATCGGACTGCCACGCCCCACCCAGTCCAACCAGGTCTGCTGCAGTTCCCCCAGGCCACTGAAGCCGTAAAATTTCTTCGTCGCTGTTGCCCAACGGTTGTTCGACATTCCTTCGCCCAAGTACTGCACGAACTTCTGTTTACCGCCCAGGCCGATCAGGAACCGGGCGACCGAATATCCCTGGGCATAAAGAGGCAAAATGTCTCGAGGATAGTCCTTCATGGCAAACATGTTATTGAAAGCAATCCCGCGACTGCGAGGGACTCCTCGCTGATTCTGCCAAGTCAGAAATCGAACCAGCAAATTTTGCTGTTTCTGTTTTTCACTTGCATGTTCAACGGTAGTACACGCACCTTCATCCGCCCAACGCGGCAGTGGACGACCAAAATGAGTGGCGAAGATCGTGTGTGTCACTTCGTGAGGCAGGACGCTGTCCAGGATTCGCTGTCGCGATCCCTGGATGTTCATTTGCCATCCAAACGGCCTTCCGTGGTCAAACATGAAACTCGTGGCACCACCAGCTCCCAACCGGGGCGCCACTTTCGCGTTGATGGGACAGGGCTGTGACCAGCGTGGCAGTTCTTTCCCCAACCACTCAAAAGAAAGCTCCTTGCGAAATCGCTCGGCCTCGTCGCCAATCTCTTTCGCTAACTGGGGTGATGGCGCATTGACCACAAAGTTCCCGGTTCGATAGGCCGCTCCCATCGAAGAAATGATCGCTACGAGCAACGTAGCGCGAATGAATCGAGCATCCATGCTCTACTCGCTTTCGTTACTGAGTTGGGACAGTTACCGCTTCCGTGCGATAATCGGCTGGACGAGCGATCATCCAAGTTCAATCATCGACATCCAGTACGTTTGCAAACTTCGAGCCAATCGCTCTCTAACCCTGTCATCTGATCCTTCCCGAGCCACGCGATCGACTGATTCCCCGATCTCCTTAACATCGGCAAATGAACAACTTGTGAATCTACCGGGCCGACCAATAACGATTGGGAAATTTCCCGGGAGCACCTGTGGCCCGGCTGTCTCGGGATGTAAAGTTTTCAAAGCGTAGTCGAAGCGACGCACCAGTAGCTAGATCGTTTTCAGGTGCTAGCGTTTTTCGGTCAGTTTTCTTCGCGACCAGCCCATTCCAGGACCGCCTGATTCGCCGCCGGAAATTCGTAACTCGCGAGATTTTTGCGAGCCACCCATTGAAACGGACTTTGGGGCACCCGGTCCTTGCCCAATGGCTCGCAGAGGAAGAAATGGAGTTTCAAGTCGCCGTGGTCGTAACTGACTTCCTCTACCAGCAGTTCCCGCAGTACCCTGATTCGCAAACCGGTTTCTTCGGCGCATTCCCGAATCGCCGCATCTTCCAGGGACTCCGGCTCTTCCAGCTTGCCACCGGGAAACTCCCACAAACCGGCCAGGTTAGCCCCTGCCGGCCGCCGGCCTATCAGAAAATGATCATTCCGCCGGACCACGGCGACGGCAATCAAGTTTGGCTGGGCCCCGGAATGCATTCACCGCTTCGCTGGGATGGTAAGATTGATTGACAATGTGGCCGGGAAAACAGACTCGCTGCCACAAACTGCACGGGCCAGAACGGTGACCAGTCGTCCATCTTCTGCTGTCTTTCGTCTTCCGCTTTGCTGGTCTTTCTCTTCTGTATGGCTCCAACGGTGCGAGATCACTGCTGACTTTGAAACTGATCCAACCAACGTCCCGGTGATCCCATCACGTTATAACCTGCATCCACATGCAGTATCTCGCCAGTAATTCCATCAGACATATCGGACAATAAAAAGGTTCCTGACCGGCCAACTTCTTCGTGAGTCACATTACGTGACAGCGGCGCCATCCCCTCGTAAAGTTTGAGCATTTCGCCCACACCTGCCGCGCTTCCTGCCAGAGTCTTGAGTGGCCCCGCGCTGATGGCGTTGACACGCGTGCCTTTTGGTCCCAGATCGTACGCCAGATACTTGACGATCGAATCCAACGCTGCCTTACAGATACCCATTACGTTGTATCCCGGCACCGCTCGCTCGCCACCAAAGTAAGTCATCGTCAGAATCGAGGACCGGTCACTCAAGATATTCTTTGCAGCTTGTGCCACGGCAATAAAACTGTAAGCACTGATTTCCATCGCCATCTTGAATCCCTCTCGGCTGGTGTCGATGGTGTCTCGTAGCAGGTCTTCCCGGTCAGCAAAGGCGATGGAGTGCAGCAGAAAATCAATTTGGCCGAATTCTTCCGCTGCGCGGCTCATCACTTCGCCAATCTGCTGATCGCTGCGTACGTCGAGCGGAACCAGAAATTTAGCACTCTCATAATTGTCAGTGCACTTGGCAACACGACGCCGATTTTTTCTCTTCTCGTCATCAGGTCGATCCGGCAGATGGGAAAATCCGATCTCTGCTCCCTGCTCCAGCGCCTCTTTTGCAATGGCCCAGGCAATCGACCGCTCGTTGGCCACGCCAAGCACAAGTCCCTTTTTTCCTTCGAATAAGCGCATCCTATTTGCTCCTGAAACAGTGACTCCGCGATTGAATTTCGCTGCGGCTTGGATGCCGTGGCCGGTAGGAGTTGGCCGGTCCCTGAAACCCCGTCTGCTGAATTTTGCAGGTCCGACTCCACGACCCGGGTCCGCAACCTTTCAATTACCCACCCCTCTATCTCTTCTGATTCCTCTCCAGGTTAGCCCTTTCAACATTTCACTGCTACAGCAGAAAACGAGGAGGTTATCAACCATATTGGACCCATTTGCGCATCATTGCAACGGTATCGCTTGATCAAACCGACAACAACAAGTTAAAATATGTGGTACATCTGACAACACCTTTTTGTCACAGACATTTTCTCACCATGGCACTCACAGCTGACGGATCCGCGATTCGAATGCAGGCCAGTCAAAAAGCACTGGAATCCGCTCCCGAACTGATTGCCCGGAGCAGTGAAAGGACCGGGCAGAGCCAGTTTCAAGAGGCGGCCCTCACTTTTCTGCAGGACCGCTTGCACGCTTCCTACGTGGTCCTGGTTCAGGCAGAACGAGGCCAATGGCGAACAGTGGCCGAAGCGGGCCAATCCGAGCCATTGCCGCTGGGGCTCATGGCTGACGTGCTGGACGCTGACATCGCGGCGGCCGAAGCGGGTTGGTTGGCGTCTCCCCTGTTGCGGCGATCCGGCCAGGGCGAACTGCTGCTCGCCAAAATGGACGAAACCACTGCCCTCGAACTTGTCGATGTTGACGCCCACGCCGCCCTGCTGGGAAAGGTGCTGCAAATCGCGCGTCACCAGTCGCACGATGAGAGTCGTATCCAACGCCTGGAAGCGATCCTGCGCATCGCCGGTCAATGGAATCAAACCCTGGAAACAGAAACCCTGCTGGCTCAAATGGCCGAAGCTTCGACCCGGTTGCTGGACTCCCAGCGGGCCAGCATCTTTCTCTGGGACCGTCCCAACCGAACGCTGGTGGGACGCCCGGCATTGGGTGTCGAAAATGACGAGTTGCGGATTCCGCAAGACTCAGGAATCGTCGGCCAGGTGATTCAAACGGGTGAAACCCGTCGAGTTGATCAGGAGTCCGGGCAGCACGAAATTGATCGACAAGTCGACGAGAAACTGGGATTTCAAACTCAAACGCTCCTCTGCGTGCCACTTCTCACGAAGGAGGGCGAGGTGTTTGGGGCTTTCGAGATCATTAATAAGAAAAACGGCAATTTCACCGCCGAGGACGAGGAAGCGTTGCTCGAACTCTCTGCCCATGCAGCGATTGCTCTGGAAAACACGCAACAAATAGAGCAGCTGCTTATTTCACGACAGCAGATGGCCGAGCAAGCCGCTCAACACGTCAACTTGATCGGCAACAGTCCGGTTCTGGAGGCTTTGCGCTCGACCGTCGGACGCGTTGCCGACACGGATTTAGCCATTTTAATTCTCGGAGAAAATGGCACGGGTAAAGAAGTCGTCAGCCAGTCAATCCACTATTTAAGTAGTCGCCGTAATGAACCCTTTGTCGCGGTGAATTGTGCATCACTGGCCGAAACGCTGCTGGAGAGTGAACTATTCGGCCATGAACAGGGGGCCTTCACAGATGCTCATGAGGCGCGGGCGGGAAAATTCGAACTGGCATCGGGCGGGACGCTGTTCCTGGATGAAATCGGCGATCTCAGTATCGGGGGTCAGGCCAAGCTGCTGCGTGTGCTGGAAGAAAAAATTGTTGTGCGGGTGGGAGGATCTCTCCCCATTCATACCGATGCACGGGTTGTCGCCGCGACGAATCAGGACCTGGCAGCGATGGTCCGCAAGAAAACGTTTCGAGAAGATCTCTACTTTCGCCTGAATGTTGTCACCTTGGAATTGCCACCCCTGCGTGAACGTGGTACCGACATTATCCTGCTGGCGGAACATTTTTTGAGCGATTTCTGTATGAAAGCGAGACGCGGCATGCCCAGATTTACCGGCGAGGCTCGAAAACGCCTGCGGGAACACGGCTGGCCCGGCAACGTTCGCGAATTACGAAATCTGATGGAACGCTTGGCTTATTTGTCACAAGGTGACAAAATCGACGTCGAAGATCTGGCGTTCATCCTGGCTCCTGACGGCGAGTCCCCCAACTCCCTGCCTTTGGATCTAACCCTGACAACGGCGACCAGCCGGTTTCAAACGGAATACATCAAAAAACACATCCAATCGTCGGGCAACAACGTCAGTGACGCCGCGCGCCGCCTGGGACTGCACCGCTCCAACCTGTATCGCAAAATGCGCACACTGGGGATGAACACCGAAGAAGGGTGACAACACCCGACGAAAAAGCGGCCACGACGACCGTTGCGTTCCCGGGCCGCAAGCGATTGGGCGGATTGCTTCACCGCTCGTAGTCAAGGTCGCAAGTCGACATGGCCCCCCGCCTCCAAAAGCTGGGGAGCAATCTGGTCGGCAAGCCAGGCTACACCGACTTCATTCAAGTGTTCGGGTTTTAGTTCGGCAAAACATCTAAGGTAAGGTTTTTGCCGCATGAGATTAGGCGTCCAACGTCGGCTCACACGCGCCGCCAATTCGCTGTACTGCTCCATCAGTGGATTGACCCTGAAGGCTGCCTGAATCTGATCGAACACCGGAAAGTACGCGACCTCCGCTTCTTCGGCCAGGGACTTCAATCGCTGGCTGTAGCGCACTCGCGTGTTGAAAACATCGTAATCCACAAGCATCACGCGAGCCCCTTTCTCGCGTGCCGCCGCAATGAGCCTGAGATGAGCTTGCAGGAAGTCGTCAAGTTCGACACGGGGAACGAAGTCTTCCGGCGCCCGATCCCCAATGAGTATGCTCCTGGACCATTTGGCCAATCGCACGTTGTCGGCCACGCAATTCAGCAGATAGATGACCGGACTCTGCCGAGACATGAGGTCTCTATCCGCGTGGGGCTGACGCCAGGCATCGTTGTTCAGAAATGCCAACAGCAACCAATCGAATTCGCAATCCTGAAACTTGGCAGCGTACAGACGTTCGCCTTGAAGCACGCTGTAACCGAGAACGCCGCCATTGTAGACTTGAATCGGAAATTTCGCCTGAGAAACACGGGTAAGCGCCTTGCCTAGCATGCAAGGAAAAGCGTGGTCGTCGTCAAGCGGATATCCGAAAAAATTGGAATCCCCGAGGCACAGCACGCGCAATTCGTTCTCCTGGCTTTTAGTTGGAGGCATCCGAGGTCCCCGGTAACCGTCCTCGTTGATGGTGATTCGCATCATCTGCTTTTCGGCATCTCGTAGCCTGTGATTGATCACGCACTCAAACTGCAGATCAGGCCGCAGGGCCCAGAGCAAATGGGGATCGCGGCGGAATAGGACCGTGGAGGCGTCTTGAGCCTCGACCAGACCAGACAGCCAATTGACAAATTGCCTGGTTCCCACCGCCCGGGCTGAGGGAGACTTGGGGCTCCAAATCAGCCGCACCAGAATCTCGGGAATGCCTACAAAAAGAACCAACGTGATTAGCGCGTAAAGGATTTTCCGACGGAAGGAGATAGAATGAGGCATGCGCTGTCGCTTGAGTGGCAGTCCGTCTTCGCCGCGAGTCGAGAACGGCCAGGCTCAGTGAGCCCAGGACCGCAAATAGAGGGTTCCAAAATCTGGTATACCACCATTATACCCAGCCCTGGACGAGTCATCCAGTGAGGCCGTATCTTCCGCTGCCTCAAATTGAGATATCAAAACAACTTCGGAATCGTTTCAGTTTATTGACCGTTCGCGCCTTGCTGTTGAAGTAGCGCCCGAACCTGGCGGAGGTTATTTTGGGCATCCGTGTAATCCGACTTCAGACGCACGGCTTGCTCAAAATACTTGATTGCGTCGGTGAGTCGCCCGCTTTTCGCGTGTATAACGCCTAAATTGTTGTGGGCCTCAGCAAAGTCCGGCTTGAGTCGCAGCGTCTCCTCATAATGCCCGCCTGCTTCCTGGAGGTGTCCCAACGCCAGCAGGGCGTTGCCCCAGTTGTTGTGCGCGTCGGCAAGGTCCGGCTTGAGTCGCAACGTTTCCTCATAATGCACGGCTGCTTCCCGGGGACGTCCCAACGCCTGCAGGGCGTTGCCCCAGTTGTTGTGCGCCTCGGCAAGATCCGGCTTGAGTCGCAACGTCTCCTTGTAATGCACAACCGCTTCTTGGGGGCGCCGCAAGGCCAGCAGGGTGTTGCCCCAGTTGTTGTGCGCCTCGGCATAATCGGGCTTGATCCGCAAGGCATCCTGGTAATGGGTGACGGCCTCCTCGAGGCGTCCCAGGCCTCGCAGGGCGTTACCCAAGTTGTAGTGCGCCTCGGCGTAACCGGGCTTGATCCGCAAGGCGTCCTGGTAATGGGTGACGGCCTCCTCGAAGCGCCCCAGGCCCTGCAGGGCGTTGCCCAGATTATTGTGGGGCTCGCCGCTTTTCGGATCAAGCTCGATGAGACGCTGTAGTAGCACAACGGCTTCGGTGTGTTTACCGGTTCGAGTCAGCAGATCACCCAGGTTAAGCATCGCCAACGGGTAACCGGGTGAGAGGGCCAGTGCCTGGATGTATTTTTCGATGGCCGCTTCATGGTTCCCCTGGTGCTGCAGCACCACCCCCTGATTAAGGAACCATCTTGCTTTACTCTTTATCATTGGACGACGACGTCGCTCCGCAATGAGACGGTCGAACAGCGCCCGACTGGCAGGTTCCTTGTTACCGAACCAACTCGCACTCTCGATCGCATCCCAGATGTGCCAGGCAATGATTTCGTGTCCCTCTCGCGTCGGGTGGACATAGTCTTCGATGAGGTTGAGTCCTACAAGGCCGTGCTCACTGCTTTGCTCGAAATCCCGGTCGACATCCACCAACAACGCCCCGTACTGATGAGCGACCTCCCGGATCGCTTTATTAATTCCCGAGACGCGGCGATTTGGCGAGGCGTCCGCGTCACACGCCCGCTGGTACGCGGACCGTGCCTCGTCCCAGCGGGCGAGACCCTCGTACGCTTGAGCCAGAAAGAATTCTGTTTCGGCGTGAGCTGGGACTAGACGCGCTGCAGGCTCAAGGCTCGCAATCGCCGCCTCGAAATCGCCGCTCTCCAGCCGCCGTTTGCCTGTCAGTAACGCGTCGGACCACTGCCGCTGAGCATCGTCAGTAAGTCGTACTCCCGTCGTCGAGGAGGAAGGACGCCAATCACGCAAGTTGCAGGGCACAGTGGCCAGCACGACCTTGACGCCGGACTCCTGCGCGCGTCGGACGAGACGCTCAAGCCGCCAGCGGTACTCCGAGACGATCAACTTCTTCTCTTGCCGGGAAAAGACCCGTGTCTCCTCCCGCCGCACGCGGGCCTCGAACTGCTCACTGGTGGAAGGGGATTCATTTCGCCACCCCTCCACGGCACGTCGCATGGGGGAATAAATCCGTGAATGTGCCAGCAAATATTCCAACCGAGTTCGTGCGCGACTTCGACGCTTAAACGCCTCGAAAAACTCGGGCTCGATAAACTCGTTGTGCCCGCTGTAGACGACAAACACATCCGGCTCGTACCGGAGCAATTCATCGGAGACGATGTTCAGCCGGTGCATTGCGTAGGAAACCCCACTCGCGTTGACCGCCTCGACGTGTCGTTCTGGATGGCTGGTGGCCAGCGCCTCGCCGACAATGTCCGTAAATGCAGCCTCGGCGCCCCAGGGATAGCCATGTGAACTCGAGCCCCCCAAACAGAAGAGACGTAAGCCGTTTGCAGGTTTTTTTGCAAGAAACGACTGATCGTTGAATGTACCGAGACTGGTACGCCGCGTCCGATACCGATCGCCTTCCGCTTCGAACACCGTTATGAGGTCTGAAAATCCCCGGAACGGATCTTCCTGTTCGACGAGCGCCTCCACGCCGAACGTCCAAAGCGCAAGTTCCGCAATTGCAAAAAAGGCAAGGCAGGCAACCGTCGCAAACAGCAACTTTTTCCACAGCGCGACTTGCTGACGTTGCTTTTTGGCGGAGACGGGACTCGACGCATTCATAGACATCGGCTCTAGACCAGTTGTGGCGGGATCAATCGGACAGGCAAAGTACCTGATCAGATTCGGG
The DNA here is from genome assembly GCA_002726515.1 of Planctomycetaceae bacterium. Classification (GTDB taxonomy): domain Bacteria; phylum Planctomycetota; class Planctomycetia; order Pirellulales; family Pirellulaceae. Next base: position 42,171 of record PBTE01000189.1, read on the forward strand.
CGCAATCGCGCCCTGGTGTGGACTACCTGATAACTGATAGGAACTTCAATCCCTATCACGCCGTGAACCTGGCCGACAGCCCACCTGTCATCAACATTCTACCCGGTTGTCCGCCCGTTTTCTTGCGTCATGGGGCGATCGGACAGGCCATATTGTGATTGCCGGAATTCTACCTGGCGTTGAAATCGGTGTATCAGCCTTGCCGGTGGTCTTTGACAATTCGGGCGTAGCCCTCAGCCTGCTGTTTGGATCGGACATATCAGCTGGGCGGAACCAGCACATTTTCTCCCCGATCCGCAATTTCGTTTAACTCGACACTCCGCCCTGGTCATTTCGTCGGGACGGGCAGGATACCGGTCTTGCCTCCGGCTGGGGATGGCGCCGGGACATCGGCGACCTGAGCTATTGGCATCAACACAAGCAGGAATATCACGTGCTCAACCGCAAGGACTATCCCATCACCGAGTGGGAAGAACTCAACACAAATCTCTACATGCAGGCCCAGGGGATTCAACACCCCCATTCGCCAGGCATTCAACGGGTACATCTGGTATCGCACCACGATCGATCTGACCGCCTCGCAAGCCAAGAAAAACGTGCACACGCAGTTCCCCGGCATATTTGCCGAGTCTTGGATCTACGTCAACGGCCAGCTCGTCGACTACCATCCCCAAAACCCGATGTGGTGGAGAAACGATTACAGCTTCCGTTGGGACGTCGATCTCACCGGCAAATTGCAGCCGGGCGAAAACCTGGTTGTAGTTCGAAATCACAACCTGCATCATGTCGGCGGCATGTTCCATCGGCCATTTCTCTATCTGCCGACGGAAAAAAGCTAAGCCCTGTATCATCAGTGGCTGATAGGAGACGCAAGTTTTTCGGTAGCACCAGCCTGTTTTTACCGTTGAACATCGCGTCCTCTTCCCTAGCAGCCGTTTCAAGAAGGGGACTGGCTCCCGGCCTGTCCCGGAAAGCTCGGTGATTGCGAATAGGTGTGGGTGTCCCGGTCCAGCGTTTTATTCCAGCCCTTCGGAAGGGGAATCTGCAACGTCTCTTGACTCTTCGACATGGCATCTCCACAAGCGGTGGAGACCATCATGCCATGAGATGCTCAAAGGAGTTGCATCGCGGATCACTCGAGACCTAAAAACGGTGGACCAGCACAGGAGGCGTGACTGATTACAGAATACCTTTCACAATCGTCCCATGGATATCGGTGAGCCGGTAGTCTCGTCCCTGGAACCGGTAGGTCAGCCGCTTGTGGTCAACCCCCAGAAGATGCAATAGCGTGGCATTCAGATCGTGCACATGCACCGGATCACTGACAACGTTGAATCCTAATTCATCCGTTTCGCCATGGACGTACCCAGCTTTAATGCCACCTCCGGCTAACCATATCGAATAGCAGCGATTGTGGTGATCCCGACCATCTGCAAATTCCGCACCTTGAACCATGGGTGTACGTCCGAATTCGCCACCCCAGACGACGAGCGTATCGTCGAGGAGACTATGTTGCTTGAGATCCTGCACGAGCGCCGCACTTGCCTGATCGGTTTCTACACAATTCCTCTTGATTTGGTTGGTGAGGTCTGAATGCTGGTCCCAGGCCTCGTGAAAAAGCTGAACGAAACGCACGCCACGCTGAAGCAAACGCCGGGCCAACAAACAGTTGCGGGCGTAGTTTGATTCTCTGGGATCCTTGATGCCGTAGAGATCAAGGATCGGCTGCGGTTCCTGTGTCAGATCCATCAGTTCCGGCGCAGCAGCCTGCAGACGGTAAGCCGACTCGTAATTCTGGATTCGTGCGGCGATCGCGGGATCGCCCACTTCCTCCAGTGTCAATTCATTCAAGCGACGGAGCGTATCAAGCGAAGCCCGCTGAGCGTCCGCGTCGACTCCCTTAGGGTTCGACAAGTAAAGCACAGGATCACTCGTCCCCCGAAAAGGTATGCCAGCAAACGGCGTCGGCAGAAACCCGCTACCATAGTTACTGGCTCCGCCGCTGGTCCCTTTGTGACTGGTCAACACGACATACCCGGGCAGATCCTGGCACTCACTACCCAAACCATACAGTGTCCAGGCCCCCAAGCTGGGCCTCCCGAATTGCTGTGACCCGGTATTCATCAGGATCTGGGCAGGAGCATGATTGACGGCCTCGGTGTGCAACGAGCGGATGATGCAAAGTTCATCGACAATGCGCGCGGTATGAGGCAGCAGTTCGCTGAGCTCGATCCCACTGGCTCCGTGACGCGAGAACGAAAACTTCGGCCCCAGTAACGCGGAATTTGGCTTGATAAACGCGGCCCGGTAGCCTTTCAAAAGCTCGGCCGGCGGAAGCTGCCCATTGCGGCGGGTCAACTGTGGTTTCGGATCAAATAACTCCAACTGGCTGGGGGCTCCAGCCTGGAATAGATACACGACCCGTTTTGCCCGCGGCGCGTGATGAGGCAACCCCAGTAAACCACTTGGAGCTGCCCGGGCCGCAGGCTCGCCAGCCAGGAGCGATTGCAACGCGATCCCGCCCAGTCCAACGCCGCAGTCACGGAGAAACCAGCGCCGCTTGAGATTGCAGGCATTTCGGAGTCGCAATTCTGAAGATAATCCTGAAGACATTGTCATTTTTTCCAGCCCTGATTTCTGGAGTCCAAAAACTCTCTCCCGGTAGGAGGTACCCGGAAGAGTGGACCAATGAATACGTTGTTTTTTGAATCGCTCATTAGTTTTTGCTTAACGTTTCATCGAGGTTGAGCATGACACGCGCAACAAGGACCCAGGCAGCTGCATCTTGCGGTGTCGACCCGGGGGGCAGCTGCGGCCGTTGATCGGCAGCTCCTGTTGCTAGCTCGCTGATCGAAAGCCACCCCTCCGCCAGCCGCTGCCGTTGACTCGTCAGTAAAGCCCCGATTGCTTTCCACTCTGCCGGTTTCACCGACCGACCGGTGCAAAGCCTGTAAGCATAGTCGGCCCGCTGTTCGTCGGTCGGCCCGCCTTCTCGCAAAATACGCAAAGCCAGGGCCCGGGCAGTCTCGACAAATAGTGGCTCATTAAGTGACACCAAGGCTGCCAGGGGAGTACTCGAGCGAGGGCGTCGGGCACACGCGGTGTTGGAATTTGGCGAGTCGAACGTCGACAAGACAGGGTCGGGCATCGTGCGTTTACGGAATACGTACAAGGAGCGTCGATAACGGTCTGGACTGGTTGCCACCTTCCAATAGTCCAGGATGTGAAAATTGGACTTGAGCACATTTTCCGGAACCGGCGGAAAGATACTCGGACCACCAATGTTGCGGTTCAAAAGACCCGCGGAAGTCAGGGCAATATCGCGCACAATCTCGGCCTCGGCGCGAAATCGTGGCCCCCGCGCGAGCCATCGGTTTTGCGGATCTTGACGGTAGGCCTCGGGAGTTGCCCAGGAACTTTGCTGATACGTCGTGCTGGTCGTGATCGTGCGAACCAAATCTTTCAGGCTCCAACCGCGGTCCATAAAATCAACCGCCAGGTAATCGAGTAAGCCGCGGTACTCAGGACGTGGAGCCCGCGTACCAAAGTCTTCGGATGTCTCCAACAGCCCCCTGCCGAAGATTGCCTGCCAGACCCGATTCACCTGAACGCGTGCGGTAAGTGGTGACCGCCGGTCGGCCAGCCAACGGGCGAATGCCAGCCGGTCGAGGGGTGCCTCACTGGAAAGCGGGTGCAATGCCGCGGGGACATGCGGATCGACTTGATGCAATGGCCGGTCCCAGACTCCGCGGTTGAGTACGAATGTCTTCCGATGAAGTTCTGACGAGCGGGCGCTCAGGCTCAACACGGTCGTGGGGGGAGTGTCAGGGTAATGGTCAAACAGCTCATCGATTTCAGCTTCGAAACCAGCCAACTCTGACACACTTTTTCGCCATGCGGAAAAAACGGCCTGCTGCTCGTCGGTGGTCCGGTCGACAACAGGCTTTTGCATCGCCAGAGTGGTTGCATGACTGTAATGAGTCGCACGCGGATTTTTCGATTTCGTGACTGCCAGGCGAAAACGCCCGATGGTGAGCAACCCCCGACCGAAGTCGGCCGTCCTGAGGTCCTCCCGCAAAGAGTTGCGAAAGTGAAGATTGACCCGCAATTCGGTTCCGCTGGAAAAATCAAGTGGCTCGGTAAATTGAACCACGGCCACCGAATCAGTGTTCCTCCTGCCCGGCCCCCGGTCGGCGTACCAGGCAGTCGTGTCGTCACCGTCTATCATAAAGGCAACAGGCCCGACGCGCTGCTTGTCATCTTGTTTGACCTCTGCGTTCGGGACCGAGGCCATGGGTCGTTCTTCAGTGGAAAAGTCCGCTGTCGGTTCGGCGAGTGATAAATCCTGCCATGTGTCGTGTTCGGGTCGCTTGATCTGGGCCTTCAGTTCAGTGAGAGCGAACGTCCCCAGCAGACTGCGCCCCGGACCATTGTTGGGTAAGTCCGCGTAGGTCAGGACCTCCAGGCGCAACCCGGTCACCCCCTGCAGGTCAGGTTGAGAACGGACATACAGTTCACCGGTCCGTGTCGGGTGTCCCAAATTCGTAATACTGCGGTCCTCAAGTGTTTCGGGATGATTGAGGCCACCAATCCATGTTTCGTCAAAGGTTTCCAGAATCTCCCAGTCGACCGCCGAGGCCTTTTGCTTCGCTTCCCACCGGGCAAGTTCCGTGCGCCAACTGGGCCGCGCCGATTTCACGCCGTCGTTGATCCGCTCGATGGCCTGTTTGATCTGTTCGATCCGTGCCAACTGATCTTTCGTAAAGACCGATGCCTGAGCCTCGTGGGTATCATTCAGGAAAGCGAACATGCCATAATATTCGTCCTGCGAAATTGGATCGAACTTGTGACTGTGGCATTGCGCACACTGGAGCGACACACCCAAAATAGCTTTCCCAATGCAGTCCATTCGGTCAAACATCCCCTCCACGCGGAACTGCTCGGAAACGATCGCTCCTTCTTCGTTGGTCATTCCATTACGTAAAAAACCGGTGGCGATCACCTGGTCCTGGGTCCGCTCGGGCAAAAGATCGCCCGCTATCTGTTCGATCAGAAATTGATCGTACGGCATGTTGCTGTTAATGGCCCGGATCACCCAGTCCCGCCACGCCCATTGCTCACGGGGCATATCCTTCTCGTAACCGTTGCTGTCGGAATAGCGGGCCACGTCGAGCCAATGTCGGGCCCACTTTTCTCCAAAGTGCGGGCTTGCCAGAAGTTGTTCGACCTTGGCTCCCACTGCGGAGGCAAGATCTCGCCGGGCGGCGGCAACGAATCGCTCCACCTCCTGCGGTGACGGTGGCAACCCGATCAAGTCGAGATAAATGCGGCGGCAGAGCACTTCGGGCCGCGCCGGAGGCGAAAAATCCAAGCCCTTGCCGGCGAGTCCGACAGCCACAAACGCATCGGTCGGATGACGATCGTCTTTTTCAACGTCGGCCGTCCGGGGCAATTCGACCCGCTCAGGGGCAACAAAGGCCCAATGTCGCGAGTAGCTCGCTCCCTCTTGAATCCACCGGGTGATGGTCGCGATTTGCTCGGCATTCAAGCCGTTCTTCTCGCTCGGTGGCGGCATAACCATTTCGGGATCATTCAAGCTGATACGCTGCACCAGTTCGCTCTGATTGAGCTCACCCGCGTCGCCCCGATCCAAACGTAGATCGGCCTGCCGGGCCTCCTCGTCCGGACCATGACACTTGAAGCAGTGCTCAGAAAAAAGCGGCTGGATATCGCGTTGGTAATCGACCGCGTCAGACGCAATTGCAGGCAGCCAGACACAACAGACCAACCATGCGGCAGCCACCGGGGGCACTCCAACCACCCGCCCAAACCGCATCGCACGGGCGCGGTGATCAACGACAAGAGCACCTCCGAGCAAAGAAGCTCTTGCTCGAGTCCGCTTTTCCCGTCTGTACATTGCGGCTGTCCTGGCCTGTTTACCGGCCTAACTCATTGCTTCGTGATGTTATCCAACTGCTGGTGTGGTACTTTCAAGAAGCGAGCCTCAAAGGCCCACCGCACCCAAAGCACCAACCACTTTGAAACACGTCCTTGTAAGTATGGTGCGGATTTCGACGCAAATCAAGCTCGTGGACAGCCTTTTCAGAATGTTGTTTTTGCAACCAGAGCGGTTTCGGATTTTGTGAGGCCACGTTTTCGTCGCATGGAGTTAACCGTTGGTGCGCCCGACCGCTAACTGTCCGCGCGACCCGCGCCAGTCTTCCTGCTCATCCGAATCTTGTCATTTCATTTTTAACTGGCAATGCATCTCCATTCACGGGATTCACACTTGTTCCACGGTTCGCCGGTTGGTAGCTTGGTGTTCGAACGCCCGAGGAGTATTTCGACGGTAGTACTTTGCTCGACGGACCCCCCAGGAGCTTGCTCTCGGGTGGATCAGGGTCACCCCTCTCCAGCAGCCACAACCGGTCAAGTACAGGGATATCCGAATCGACGTGCTGGTTGAAACCAAACGGATCCTCGAGCTGAAGAGCGTCGAGGAGGTCAAAGGGATTCACGAGGCAACTGTTGACCTCCATGAAATCAGCCGGCGTGAAGATCGGATTGCTGATCAACTTCAACAACACCAAACTGAAGGATGGCATCAAGCGTTTCGTCCTCTGTGCTCTTCGTGTCCTTCGTGGTGGTCCCCTGCCGCTGGAAGAACCCGGAAAATCATCCGTTTCGCGGCACAGGCGGACGTCGGACACTGATGGTGTACGAAGGCGGAACCAATGGATGCAGCCGAGCGGGAAATACGCGGGTGGGCCCGCTCGGCAACGTCAACACAGGCCCACTGATTCCCGGAGGTTCGCTTATTCAAAGTGAAGTTGGCCGCGCGAACGATCGATTGATAATTGAGTACCACGTCCCAACTGGCTGAGTTGATGTCTAGAATCCGTTCGAGGCCCATCCCCGGCAAACTGCGGCACCGGCAACTTGCGCTGTGGAAAAAGTTGCTGTTTACGACGGTGGTTGGCTTTGCGTTTTTTGCACTTGTGGAACTCGCGCTTTGGGCGCTGGGCGTGGCGACGCTCGTCGAAAGAGAAGACCCCTTCCGGGGATTCTCAGGCCTGGTGACCGTCTTCGCCCGGGACGGCGAGGTCTATCGGACGCGGCGCGGCAATCTTGACACCTTCAACGATCAGTCATTTCTTGCCAAGAAACCTTTGGACGGTTTTCGCATCTTCTGCCTGGGCGGCTCCAGTTCGCATGGCTTTCCCTGGGGCGCCCAGGCTGCTTTTACCGGCATCGTGGGCGATGCGCTGTCCGTGAGTCATCCGGAGTTGCACATTGAAGCGGTCAACGCCAGTGGCGTTTCCTACGCGATGCATCGACTGAACATCGTCGCCGACGAACTGCTGACGTACGAGCCGGACGCGCTGCTCGTCTACAGCGGGCACAACGAATTTATCGAGCCGGCGTTTTTCGAGGCCCTCAAGCGCCGCGGTACCACCCGCAACCGGTTGGAATATTTGCTGGCACATTCACGCGGATTTTCCGCCATGCGATCTGCCGTGGAAGGCCTGCGAACCGAAAAACCTTCCGCTCCTGAGCGTTTCGAGACCCGCGTGCGGCGAGACAAGACGCGCGTCTTTTCCCGGCAAGAGCGGGCGGAGATCGTCACGGAGTACCGCTGGCGGTTGGAGCGTCTGGTCCGACGCGCGCGAGCATCCGGTGTCAAAGTGCTCCTGGCAACGGTGCCCTGCAACCTGCGCCAGTGGCGTCCCAGGTCCTCGTCCATGGCGGGCATGCTAAGCGAAGCCGACCGCCAGAATTGGTCAGAGGCGTTCAGTTCCGGCAAGCGTCAGCTGAAGACTGGCGATTTCACGGTGGCAACCGCGCGCCTGGAGCAGGCAGCGCAGTTGGCTCCTCACCACGCCGAAACACAGTTCCTTCTGGGCCAAGCGTACGAGGGACTCGCCCGTTGGAACGACGCACGCACGGCTTACCAACGGGCGTGTGACACGGACGACCTGCCAGATCGCCGCGTCTCGGGAATCAATGACGCCATCCGGGAGGTGGCCCGTGAAGAGGGGGTGTTGCTGGTGGACGTCGACCGCATTTTTGAGCAGCGCAGCGAACACGGCCTGGTCGGATTCAACCTCATCGAGGACTACGTCCACCCCACGTGGGAAGGACACGAGCTCATTGCGTGGCACGTCTGGGACGCGATGGAGCAGGCAGGCTGGTTCGGCATCAATTCGGCTGCCGACAGGGACCATTTCGACCACCTCGTGGCCCAGCGGCGGCGGCCCATGACCCAGAACGCCCAGTGGCTTTACAACCAAGGTGTTGTGCTCAAGCACCAGGGCCAGACTGCGGCGGCCATTGAAAAGTACCGTCAGGCGCTGACGGCGTCGCCCAACTTTTCCGCGGCATTGCAAAACCTGGCGGGACTCCTTAACGAGACCGGCCAACCCGCCGAAGCCATCGGTTTGTGCGCGCGACTGGTAGAGATCGACCCGGCCAGCGCCGAGGCTCAAATTACCTTTGCCAGTGCCCTGGGAGGGCTGGGCCGCTTCGAGGAGGCCATACCGTATTGCCAGGAGGCCTTGCGACTCAAGCCGAACTTTGCCAGGGCCCACACCAACCTGGGCAACGCCCTGGCGGGCCTGGGACGCTTCGAGGAGGCGGTGGTGCATTACAGGGAAGCGCTGCGGCTCCAGCCGGAACTTGCCGAGGTCCACAACAACTGGGGCAACGCACTGGCGGGCCTGGAGCGCGTCGAGGAGGCCGTCGCGCATTACGAGGAGGCGCTGCGGCTGAAGCCGGACAATGCCAACGCCCACGACAACCTGGGCAACGCCCTGGCGGGCCTGGGACGCTTCGAGGAGGCCGTCGCACAGTTCGAAGAGGCGCTTTGGCTCCAGCCGGATGATGCCAAGACCCACAACCATCTGGGCAGCACCCTGGCGGGCCTGGGACGTTTCGAGCAGGCCGTCGCGCATTACAAGCAGGCGCTGCGGCTGAAGCCGGACTACCTTGAGGCTGGCAACAACTACGCATGGCTGCTGGCGACGTGTCCCGACGCACAAGTTCGTGACGGGCAACAGGCGCTTGAGCTGGCCGACCACGTGTCGAAAGTGACGAGGTATGGTACTGCCACTGTTCTGGATACCCTTGCTGCAGCCCATGCCGAAGTGGGAAATTTCGAGGAGGCCGTGCGGTGGCAGGAGAAGGCCGTACAGCTGGCACCAGGACCCCAACAGGACATTCTGCGCCGACGCCTCGAACTGTACAGGTCCGGTCAACCATTCCGCGAGGGCTCTCAGCAACCTGCGAACGGGAAAAACGATTAAGAGCTTATTCCATCCCAAGACCGGGAGCGCGAGGCTCCAGCCTCTGCCTGTTGCTGGCCGGTCTGTTGCTGCTGGCCCGCCTGAGATTTTAAATTGTCAAAGAGCGGTTAACGCAATCACGCCTGGTGCATCCGGGCGGCGCCGCCCGCCCGGGGCCCTGCGGGCGGGGACAAATCGGGTGGTTTTCGATGTGTTATGGGCCAGATCAGTGGTAGACTGGGAAGCTGGCATTCAAGTGTTTTTTCTATTGGAGATGGCTCGCGCGCAGATTAACCCCACGTAAGGATTCCACGGTGACGCGAGTCCTTCTACCCAAGAAAACGCAGTATTGCCGGGAGGAACTTAATAATTTCAGATCGACCGAATTGCTTCCAGCAAGTGCGGGAAGGTCGCCGCAGCGCATGGGCCCCCGTGTGTCGTGGCGATCTGGCGGTGACCGCGTACGGCAAGTTACGTGGACTCTCAGTCGGCTTCCGCATCGCGCAACGGCCCGTTCTGCGGGCCGGGTTGTGTATGGTCTTTCTTGCCGCCGCGCTGTTTTGCGCTCCTGCTCCGCTCTGGGCAGAGGTGACAGCGACGGGCGATGGCAACCCTTCCTTTACTGGTACCGAGCCGGATCCATGGACGGTGTCGGGAGAAATCCGGATCGGCAATACCGGAACCGGCACGCTCACGATTGCAGATGGCGGCAGTGTGAGTAATATCTATGGCTACCTGGGCTACTCCTCCACCGGCGACGGCACGGCGACCGTCACAGGCACCGCTTCGAGTTGGACAAACTCCGGCGGTCTCACCGTGGGCCGCTACGGCACGGGCACGCTCAGCGTCGTGGATGGCGGCAGTGTGAGCAATTCCATTGGCTACCTGGGCGAATACCAAATCAGCAACGGCACAGCGACAGTCACGGGCACCGCTTCGAGTTGGAGCAACTCCAGTAAACTCACCGTGGGCCGCTACGGCACGGGCACGCTGACCGTTGCGGATGGCGGCAGTGTGAGCAACACCTATGGCTACCTGGGCGAATACCAAATCAGCAACGGCACAGCGACAGTCACGGGCACCGCTTCGAGTTGGACTAACTCCAATAAACTCTACGTGGGCAACTCCGGCACGGGCACGCTGACCGTTGCGGATGGCGGCAGTGTGAGCAACACCTATGGCTTCCTGGGCGAATTCACCACCGGCAACGGCACGGCGACCGTCACGGGCACCGATTCGAGTTGGACCAACTCTGCCTTTCTCTACGTGGGCCGCTACGGCACGGGCACGCTGACCGTGGAAAATGGTGGCAGTGTGACGGGCACGAAGGGCTTCCTGGGCTACGACTCCACCGGCGACGGCACGGCGACCGTCACGGGCACCGCTTCGCGTTGGAGCAATTCCGATTCTCTCTACGTGGGCTGGAAAGGCACGGGCACGCTCACCGTCGCAGATGGCGGCAGTGTGAGCAATACCACTGGCTACGTGGGCGAAGACCCGGGCGGCGACGGCACAGCGACCGTCACGGGCACCGCTTCGAGTTGGGACAACTCAGGTGGCTTGTACCTCGGCGGCGACGATGACAGCAACGTGGGGGGCACCGGCACGATTTCGGTGCTCGATGGCGGCACGCTCAGTGTGGGTGGTGACACGAAGATCTATGCCGCCAGCACGCTCACGCTCTCGGGCGCGGCGAGCAGTCTGGAACTGAGCGACAGCTTTACGAACGAGGGCACGCTCACCGTCGCGGATGGCGGCAGTGTGACGGGCACCACCGGCTACGTGGGCCGCTACTCCAGCGGCACGGCAACGGTCACGGGCACCGCTTCGAGTTGGACAAACACCTCCTTTCTCACCGTGGGCCGCTACGGCACGGGCACGCTCAACGTCGAGGATGGCGGCAGTGTGACGGGCACCGATGGCTACCTGGGGCGCTACTCAGGCTCGAGCGGCACGGCGACAGTCACGGGCAACGATTCGAGTTGGGATAACTCAGGTGGCTTGTACATCGGCGGCAA
>PBTE01000190.1 GCA_002726515.1 Planctomycetaceae bacterium
AAAGTGGCTGGTTACCCAAGTTGTATGGTGGTACCGAATTCAGTTCACGTGGTACACCGCTGCAGAATTTGGAGCCCCCGGCAGGGATGCTTCCGGGCGTTCAGCGGAGGACTTTGGACTTTCTCGCACGTCTCAATAAGAAACATCTCGAAAAGTACCCCGGTCACTCGGAACTGGAGACCCGTATCCATAACTACGAACTGGCTGCGCGCATGCAGCTGAGCGCAAAGAAGGTGTTGGACCTGTCCAAAGAATCGAAAGCAACGCTACGGCTCTATGGATTGGATGACCCGGAGTGCTGGACACCCATTGAGTCAGGCAATGATGACAAAATAACCCCTGCCGGTTACGCCGTTCGTTGTTTGATGGCGCGCCGTCTGGTGGAAGCGGGAGTAAGATTTGTGCAGGTGTTTGTCGGCAAGGGCCAGCCTTGGGATTATCACAGCTACCTCGAGGGGGGTTTGCCCAACATGTGTAGGGTCAGCGACCGGGCATCGGCAGCCCTGGTCAAGGACCTCGGGCAGCGGGGGCTGCTGGACGATACCATTGTACTCTGGGCTGGCGAGTTTGGACGACTGCCTGTTTCCCAAATAGGTCAGTCCAAAGGGCGAGCAGGCGGCCGTGATCACAACATGCGTGCGGGTAGCCTGTGGCTTACCGGTGGTGGGTTCAAAAAGGGCTACACCTACGGAGCCACCGACGAGGTTGGGTATCAGGCTGTGGAGAAGCAACTGTCCATGCCTGACCTGATGGCGACGATTGCCCATCAGATGGGGATTGACCATGAGCGACTGAGCCACTGGCATGCAGGCCGGGAAGAGACGATGACCGATTCGGTCGTAAGCAATGCCCTTGTTCATCACGAAATTTTAGCCCAGAAGTGAAATCAGATTTGAACCGGGTTGTGGGCGCCATCCGGGATAGTCTGAAAACTGAAGGGGCTGCGGGGATGGACGAGTTGCTATCAGTCTTGATGAGGCGCCCAATACTGGCGGGGCCTCCCGTTCTGAAATATCCAGACGAGGTGTTTGACGGACCGACAGACCCGTGATAGACAGGCGTTTCTTCATGGTTTCCACTGAAGTAGCGATCATTTTAAGGGTAAACATGCGATGAAAATTTTTCTGTCAGTTCCTTTTGTCTGGGTGATGGTTGCCCGGTTGCTTTATGCGGAGACAGAGCTTGAAAAATTCCCTCCCACATATGCCAACGTCCCTTACGGGACGCACGCCAGGAACGTGTTGGATTTCTGGCAGGCAGAAGGCGCGGGACCTCGACCGGTTCTGGTCTACATCCACGGTGGTGGTTGGACCTCTGGCGACAAGATGCAGAATCATCCCAAGAGAATCCGGCCGTTTCTCGATCAGGGAATTTCCTACGCAGCCATCAATTATCGATTGCTTGGCGCCGCTCCATTGCCCGCACCAGTTCACGACGCGGCCCGGGCGATTCAATTCCTCCGCTCCAAGGCTACGGAGTGGAACATCAAGGTAGTCCGAGTTGCGCTTACCGGTGGTAGTGCGGGAGCCTGCACCTCCATGTGGATCCTGCTGCACGATGACCTGGCTGACCCGAACGCGAATGATCCTGTGTTGAGGCAGTCGACGCGCGTCACGGCCGCGGCCGTGTCCGTCGGTCAGACATCGATCGATCCCGAAGTGATCGAGCCCTGGTTGGGACCGAACGTCTTGAAGCACCGTATGATTCACATGGCCGTCGGCGAACTGACGATAGAAAGTGCACTGAAAAACTACGAACAGCATCGCGAGCTGTATTTTGAATTCTCGCCGTACAACCATCTCGATGAAAATGATCCACCACTTCTCATGTTGTACGGAAACAACATGCGTCTTCCCCCCGAAGATGTAGGCCACGCGATTCATCACCCACTGTTTGGAATTAAGCTGAAGGAGAAGGCAGATCAACTCGGACATGAAAGCCACCTGCTGATCCAGGGAGTCTCGAGTTCCGAGCAGTATTCATCAGCGACCAAATTTCTTTTGGCGAAGCTGCTGGCTCCCTAGCCCGGTGGGTATTGGCCGGGTGGAACTGCCGCTTTGAACAGCAAGCGACAGTCATCTAGCTGAGATGGGGTTTAAATCTTTTCCCGCCATCCTGTAAATTTCCGGAAACATGCCCTTGTGCGCAGAGGACGTGTTGGTAATGCTCCCGAATCATCAGAGCGGGACTGACCGCAGGCATGCAGACCAACCAACACTGGTGTTTCGATGTCATCCGGGACGGATCAGGCCGATTTGGTCCGGCGTGCTTCCTTGGGAGAGGGATTTTTTGATAGATTCGGTTAGCAGTATTTCGCCAGCTGCTCGGACAATCAGGAGCAATGGTCGGTTTTCGCCGGTTCACAATGGCCGCCAGCTGTTCAGAAAACTTAACATCGGTTCGCGTCTCCTTCGGGGCGAGTAAAACGAGTACCTCAGCCTGTCATCAAGTGCTCTGAAACAACACCCATGATTGGATCTGTACATGCAACCTAACTCTGTCAAAGGGGTTGCGATGACTGGTTGATGTGCTGTGTAACACAAGGGGATAGCAACGTTCAATAAGAGTCCATCGTTGACCACAGGAGGTGAAAACTTGTTGGCGTTGGGTTTGCGACCACACATGGTGTCAATGTTTCATTTTTTTTACAGAAGACTAAGAGTGTGTGGGATCGCCACCACGCGCAAAACAGTTTTCAAAGTCTTGATTGCGTCGTTCCAGCAGCCTGGATATTTCAAAAAAAAGAACCAAAACTCTTGCACTTTGGCCTTTCGCTGGTACACTGGGTCGTGAGAAGGAACCTTTTCCGGAAGGGTCCGGTATCGTTGCTGGCGAGACTCGTGTGTGAGGAAGCGAATGTTGAAGATTACAACCTACGCCAAGAGTCAACTCTTGGAACTGAGAGAGACCACTGCCGCCCCGTGCGAAGAGCATACAGGGTGACAGTGGTTTTTTTAGGGGTTTTTAATGTGATTTACGTGCGTCTTGGGGCGCGTGCAAGTACATTTTTTTCGTAGACACTTTTCAATGGAGACAGTCAGGTATGACCAAGCAAAGTGCAAGTTTGAAGATGACACTCGTATGGGTAGTGGTCGCACTGTTTTTGGTGAACTTCACCATCGCAGGCGGCAAAGGTCCTGCCTGTGACCTCAATGGTGACAGCAGCTGTGACGTCGCGGACATCGATACCCTGGCCGGTAGTGGCTCAGCGGCGATCAACGATTGGCTCGCTGGCGCAGCCACCGAGAACAGTCATGCTTCTCCCTACCTGGCGAGTGATACCGACCTTGACCGGGACGTCGACCTGAGCGACTACAACGCTCTGGCCGGTAACTTCAACCCCACCGGGTCGGGTGCTGCTTTCTCCGACGGTGACGGCGATGGCGACGGCGACGTCGACCTGAGCGACTACAACACACTGGCTAGTGGCTTCGCTCCCACCGGTTACTCCGGAGCCGCTGGTGTTCCTGAGCCGTCTTCGATGGTTCTGTGCATGCTTGGCTTGGTGTTCGGAAGCGGGATTGCCTTCTGCCGCAAACGACTCTGGTCGTAAAAAGCTGAGCTTGTAACTTGATTGTGTCTCCTAAACGGGGTGAAGTCTGACGACTTCACCCCGTTTTTTTTGCTCCTGCCAGATGGCCTCCGGTCACCTGCTGATGGTGAATTGGTTGTAGAGAAATAGAAAACCGTGAAACTACCAACCGGTGGCACCCGGATACGCTGCTCAAACGTCAAACATCACAGGCAACGTCTTCAACATGCGCAGGCCGGTGGATGGCTGCCAGTGGGGTCGCTCAAGCGCTGACTGGTCCACTGGCCGAAGCCCGGGCATTTTCTGCAAAATCGTTGTGACTGCAATCTGCCCTTCCAGACGTGCCAAGGGGGCGCCCAGGCAAAAATGGGCGCCGCTGCCAAACGCCAGGTGCCGGTTCGGGCTCCGCCCGATGTCCAGCCGGTCCGGATCTGAAAACTGCTGTGGATCACGGTTGGCAGCACTCAGCATCAGGGCCACGGTCTGACCTTCCCGGATCTGCTGCCCACCGAGTTCAATGTCCGCCATGGCGATCCGGGAGTTGCGCGGGGCCGGACTCTCGTACCGCAAGAACTCCTCAATGGCGGTCTCGATCCGCTCCGGGTGGGTACGAAGTCTTTCTGCCACTTCGGGGTGCCGCAGCAGCAGCAGGACGCTGTTTCCGATCAAGGCAGCGGTAGTATCATATGCTCCTACCAACATCTGAACACACATTGCCAACAGTTCATCAGGATGAAGCGCATCACGCTCGGATTCCCGACAGAGCAGCGTACTGATCAGATCCCCTTCCGGTTCAGCGCGCTTACGTCGGATAATCTCAGCGAAGTACTCCGACAGGTCGACCAGGCCGGAGAGCGCCTGTTCTGCAGTGTCGGGCCGCCGTAACGCCGGCGCATCGGTGAAGGCAACGATCTCTTCAACCCACGCCTGAAACTGGTCTATATCCTTCGGCGGGATACCCAACAGTTCACAAACCACCGTCACCGTCAGGGGAGAAGCAAGGTCACAAATGACATCCAGCCGGCCCTTCGGCGCAACAGCATCGATCAAGTCGCAAGCGAGCTCCGTAATATGGGTCTCCATCGCCGCGACATTACGGGCCACAAACGGCTGCTGGACAGACTCACGCAGGCGTTTGTGGCCCGGCGGATCCGTATGCGAAACCCACAGGGCAAGGTGCTTCCCCAAACCGTCAACCCGGGTCCGTAATTCCCCGGGCAACGCATTCATGATGATACGCGCCTTGTCGGAGGAAAAACACGGATGGAGATGGCCCTGCTGCACATCATCGTAGCTGGTGACAACCCAGCATCCCCACGGTTCGCACCAATGCACCGGTTCGGTGCTTCGCAACTCACGCAGGACGGGGTAGGGATCAGCAAGCTGTCCTTGACAGAAAAGTTCGTAGTCGCGGGTATGGATAATTCTTGCTGGCGGCATCGCTTTCGGACTACTCCACCACGTGTGTCTTCCTGTTTAACCTGAAATCCAAACCCAGCGAATTTGTGCCCCAAACACCGTCAGGCGAGTCCAATTTTTTTCAGATAGGCAACGCTGCGTCGGGCAATCGGCAGCGGTTTGTCGAATGGGGCGGGAAACATGTCCTGCTCGACGATGGCGAATCCGCTGTAATTGACTTCCTGCAGCACGTCGCGAACTGCCTCATAATCGACAGCCCCCTCTTCGGGCCCGCAAAACGCGTCCAAGGCAGCCGCTCTCCCGACATGAATGCCCTCGGCCTCAACCCGCCGCATCACCTCGGCATCGATGTTCTTGAAATGAATGTGAATGATGCGCTGGTAGTGGCGGCGAATGAACTCGACGGCGTCACCTCCACTGTATGCGTGGTGACCGATGTCCAAGCACAGCGAGACGAGTTCCACCTCCGTCTGTGCCAATAGCGTCTCGATCTGGTCTTCCGTCTCCACGTGTGTTTCGGCGTTGGGATGAAATACCAGCTTTAAACCGAAGCGGTCACGCGCCATTTCGGCGACGCGATGAACCGTGTCGATCAGACGTTTCCAGGTGTCGCCGTCCAGGCGTGCCGGTGCGGTCAGCTTTCCCGTCACCAGATCGGTGTAAGAATCATCGATCAGCACCAGAAACTCCCCACCCAATCCGGCCGCCAGTTCACCACCGCCCCGGACCTGGGCCTCGACACCTTCCCAATGCGAAGCCTCTTCCAGATTCCCTTCGACGACGCAGGCGCAAACCTTCAGGCCACGCGACCCGAGCTCGTCACGCAACACGGAAAGTTGCGTGGGAAGGTAGCCGTAGGGCCCCAACTCGATCCACTCGTATCCCGTTTCAGCCACTTCGTCAAGAAATCGCCGCCACGGTATCTGTCGGGAATCCTCGGGAAACCACACACCCCACGCGTCCGGCGCTGTACCCAGAGTAATCTTCATGAATCTTCTTTCACGTTCACTTGGTCGCCGTATAGCCGGAAGGCTCCGGCACAATGATGGTCGGGCGTCCCGGTTTCAGTTCCGGCGGCGGTAGTGTCACCGTGTGGTGCCTCGGAAAGACCACAGGATCGCCACTGCGGTGATCAAGAAATTCTTCGATCCGACTCATGGCAAACGAGAGCGGTGGCAGGTTGTAATGCATCGGCACGATCCATCGGGGTTCAAGAAAGTCGATCATCGGGTCAAGTTCCTCGTGGGTCGGAGTGTTCATTTCTCCCGTGAGGACCAGGAACATGTCACAATGTCCGACAAAGGGCGCCAACTGCTCGGGTGTCAGTTCATATCCCAGGTCACCCATATGCAGAATCCACAAGTCACCCGCTTTGAACGCATACAAGGCGTTGTCGTTCGGACTGTGTTCGTTGTGGTTGGGGTGCTCACGGGCCTGTACCGTCACCACTGGTTCGCCGTTGATGTTTGCTTCTGCTTCGCCACGCGCCACATCGAGCGCATTGATCACACGCGGTTCACCCAAAACGAGTTTGACGTTATCGTGGGCCGGATCGGTGAGCGAACTGACAATGACCGTCTCGGCGTCCAACCTGCGGCCATCATCTTCCAGCTTGACGGTGGAGTGCCCGTAGGGGTCCATGACGATGGTCGGGCGCCCGTCCTGCCACAGACGGAAGCAGGCGTGCCCCACAAACTCAAGCTGCACATTCATTCTTCACCTTCCTTTCCAAATTGGCGCTGCCCACGATATTCGGCATATTCCCAGTACTTCGTGCCGACAGGTTTCTCCAACATGATCGGCTTGATGAAGTCCGCCGACTTCCTGAGTCCTTCCTCCACATCCATGTACTCGCACTCCATTTCGAGTGACAGTATGTCGTTGTAACCGACGAAGCGGAGTGTGGTGATGACCTCCCGCCAAGTCGCCTCGTCGTGCCCC
This sequence comes from Planctomycetaceae bacterium, assembly GCA_002726515.1. Classification (GTDB taxonomy): domain Bacteria; phylum Planctomycetota; class Planctomycetia; order Pirellulales; family Pirellulaceae. The sequence goes on from PBTE01000190.1 coordinate 6,893, forward strand.
CAACCAACCTGGGTAAAGTTCCAGGAACGATCCTCGGGGTGCCGTGCCGACGTGGTATTGTTCATACCCTGCAATCGGCAGACATAATCGTTGATATAAGTGTCCTTGAGATGGATGTGTTGTGTGAGCGGACCTAAGAAACGCAAAGCGGTGATCGGGTCGATCCCCTGCGCCCACATGTGTGAAATATCGAAGTTACACGCGACGACCGGGCCGATTTCTTCGTGAAACCGTTTTAGCTTGACCGGGTTATTCAGCATATCAGCGACCTGCATCTCGAAGCAGAGCGTAACGCCATGGTCGGCGGCGATTTTGCCCTGCTCCTTCCAGTAGGGGATCAACCGCTGGTCCCATTGCCATTGCAGCGTATTCAACCAAAAACTGAGGTTCGGTTCCTGCGTCTGCTGGCTGATCCACGCCGGAGAGGACTCTCCCTCGGCGGCCTCGGGCAGGCCCGCCACCAAGGTCATCCGCCGCACACCAATCTTCTCCATCAGCTCACACACCTGTCGAAACTGAAACCGGTACAACTCGGCTATCTGTTCATCAGGCATCAACGGTGAACCGTGGCAGCTCAATGATGAGATCTGCAGGTCGTGCCGGGCGTATGCGTCCAGCCACCGTTGTCGCTCACCATCGTCGGCAAGCAGCTTGTCGAGATCACAGTACCGCTTGGAGAACTGCCCACCGGCGGCGACCTCCATTCCCTTCACCCCCAGATCCTGCGCGAACTGCAGACCCTGGTCGAAGTCAAATTTCATGATGAAATGGGTATTGATCCCAAGAAACATCGTTGCCTCCAGAGGTTGCCGGATGAGACACTCAGTTGCCCCACAAGATAGCTAAAGGAACATCCAGACGCAATTGGCAGCCAGTCGGGTGTGTCGTGTATCGAACAAAAAGAAAGGATGGATCGCGCAAACTCAGCGAAAGCTCTTCTGCGGTCAGGTCCGCCCCGGCCCACCAGTCCAAGGAGAAAAACGGAATCACCAACGCTGACTGGCTGCCGCCGGGGATTTCCCGGCCAGTCACCGCATTTGCTCGATCTCAATCGAAAGACGTCCCAGAACATGAAATACCGGCAGGAAGGCCGCGTAGGCTTCTGCTCCGTGCAGGTTCGAATCACCCAATTTCAAATGGGCCGCCCCGATTCCTCCTCGACCAAGCGTCGCATCCAGCGGTACCCATCGATCTTCCATCCAGACTTCGTTCCACATGTGATAGGCAAACCCCCTCCCTTGAGGATAGTAGACCAGGCCCATCGCTACTCGGGCCGGGATCTCACGGGCCCGACAGAGAGCTGCCAGCAACACGGCGTGTTCCGTACAGTCTCCTTGCAGACTTTCTGCGACCTCCGCAGCTGTGGCAAACGCTTGAGAAAAATCCTGAGCCTGCATTTTGTCACGTACCAGTTTTTCGAGCCGACAAGCCACGTGCCAGGGATCCTGGTTCTGCGGGCGGATGCTGAAAGCCATTTCAACGACACGCGCGTCGTCGCTTTGGATCAAGCTGTTGGGCTGCAAGTCCTCGGGCGAGGTCCTTGTCGCATGGTCACTTTCGAGACTCTTCGGTGATTCCGGACCAACTGCCTTCACGACAATGCGGGCCGTCCGATCGTCAATACTCTCGATGCTTTGAGACAAACAGGTGGAAAAAATCCGGCTGGGGTCCTCGTCCCGCAATCGCACCCGATAGACCACTTCCTGCGTGTCGTGAGGAAGGGGAAATTCCCCTTCGATGCGCACTATGCTGAAATCTCCCAAATCAAAGGTTGTCTCCGCATGATCCGGAGTTAAAGCGACCGTTTTGCTGACCCGATAAGACGTCTGGCCAATCGACGGCACAAAAGATTTCAGCGTGAGACCTTCTCGATTGGTCCAATTCACCGTCTTCATCGGGGCAACTCCCGAAAGATCTGCTGAACTCTCGATCCTGAGCAGTTCCTGATGCTGCCCGAGAACTTCGGTTGACTCGTAGTCAGCAGCCTTTAACGTCACCTTCACCGTCTGGTTGAAGATCGGGATCAGCACCTGAAGCTGCCGCACTTCTCCCGGCTGCATCGGATTTTTTCTCAAGGACTGCTCCGTGGCGAAAAAACCTTGCGACGATCCCTGCCATGGCAATTCAGATTCAACCGCTTTACCTGCTGTGGTGGTGGTGATGATTAACCGATTGCCCACCAGCTGACCTTCGGTAACCACCGGCACCGGACCCTGGCTTAATTCACTTCGGAAACGCACCAAGTCGCCCGTGGGTAGCTCAATCGTCTCCAACCTTAACGTCTGGGTGATCTTTTGTCCGAATCGTTTCAAGGCGAGATAATTGAAAGCGGTACTCTCGAGAAATAATTGTCCATCCTCTTGAACCTTGCGTTCGGTGGTGTGTCCATACCCAACTTTGCTACCTTGAATGTAGTAGACTTCCCAGACATCCACCGCTCCGTCGAGACCCTGTTCCGCAGCCTTTTGGAGTGGACCATCTGCTTTCACACCGGGTGGGACAGGTTCTGTCACCGGACCACACGCCAGAAAACCCGTCACCACACCTGCTGCAACAAAACCCAATAGACCGCGTTTTTGGAAAGACATGCCAAGATTCGTTTCAGACCGTGCGCCACTGTTAACAAAGACTGCAGGCACTGGTTGGCTGTCAGATGAGATCAACCGGACGACGCTGACGACGGATGGACTTCACACACTCTTCGCAGGTCCCTGAAACAATGAAACGGTGCCCGCTGACCCGAAAGTGCTGGTCGCTTGCTACTGCATCTCGCAGGACACGGAGTTCAGCCGATTGGAATTCGATCAAACGATCACACTTCGTGCAATGAAGATGATCGTGTTGTGGATATCCGTAATCATGTTCAAAAACCGTGCGGCCTTTCAGATCCATTTTGCGTAACAAACCGGCCTCCACGAGTTCGTCGAGGGTGCGATAGACCGTGGCCCGACTGACATATCCCTGTTCATTCTTGCTCGGCAACTGTTCGATCAGGGTGTCTGCATCGAAATGCTCATGGTGGCTGAAGATACGATCCACCAAAATACGTCGCGGTTCGGTGTTCCGCATGCCGCGACTCTGTAAATACTCCCCGAAACGCTCTTGCGGGCCCAGGGAAACCTCCACCGAGCCTAAAGCATAATGATTCAACATTGGATTCCTATCAGTCTACCCTGCTTATTGAGACAGCTTACCTTTAATTATGTAAAATTCACTGTGATTTTCAAGACCTTCGCGACAATTTTGTCTCAATAAAACATCGCCAAACGCCGCTGCCTGTCTCTCAAGACGGCCACTGGCAGCGCTGCGGAGACCCTTGCAACTGATATGTAGCAGGTTTGCCGGAAGTGGCCGTCGCCTCTGGACGCCTCACTCTTCGGTTGCCGACCGGAAAAACGTCGGCACCGACTGGTAGCCGTAGAACCCAGCGGGGAACGCCATGACACAAAAAACCCTCTGCAATCAGCCATTGCAGAGGGTCACGTGCGCATTGTCTTCAACGGGCGTCAACCCAGTTCGTCCAGCAGTCGATCAAACGCCGCCTCAAGTTTTTCAGATGTCTCATACGTCCCATTGGCAATCTGGGTGCGAATTTCAGCAACTCGTTCGTGCCGCATTGGCGCTGTCTCCAGCGCCTCGCTCGCAGCCCGCGCTTCGTCAGAGATATCTAACTGGTCGACCTGCTGCAGTCCACCGTTGACTGCTTGAGGACGAGACACGCTATTCTGGTGCGGCGCGTTAACAACTTGTGGTCCGTGAACTTTTACGGGTCCGTGAATCTGCATGGTCTATCCTCCCCCGCGGGTTATTCTACCACGGCCGGCAAAACTTTGCCATCAGTTTGTACATCATCTGACAAAACTGGTACCAAGCCCTGGGACACTAAATGGGAACCGATCAAACAAAACGTGTGAACGGAATTTTCGGTCGGAAGAGGATGCTCTTGTTCCTTGAAGAAATCCAATTCCAATGGATTTCCGCGAACGGCTAGTGTCAGCCGAAGAAACCTCCTGACATCTACGTTCCAAACGGTATCGTCATCCGTTCAAACTATAGGCTACCGCTGTATCGATGGCTCGCGATCCGTGTCAGGAAGTTGACTTTGCGCGCGCTCGAACAAAGTAATCCCTTCATCGTCCCGCGGACGCCGTAGAAATCACGGAAACCTAGACATACCTCCTTGTACCATTCACAAGTGTCTCCACTGCCTGTGACGAATCTAGCGATGACGTAACACTTGCAAGTTGATGAACAACAACCCGGGATGCCATTTAACAACACTGGGAAAAAACGTCGAAATCTGACACCCCATCACACGTTATGCACATCCGGAATCTTCTACGTAACCCGGCCGAAAAATGTTCATGAACCGGTCCAGCTACTGCGGGCGAAGTATACAAGCAGGCAAAAAACAGGGCAAGATGAGTCAGTCCCTGTTCTACCTCCCGCTGAATTCAAACCCCCGGGATGCTTGCAATCCGATGCATGCGACTGTTTGACCAACTTAATTTCCGGCGGTCAAAGAGACCTTTCACGACGCTGCGAGCTACTTGTTTCCGTGAATTCGAGCCCTGCTTGCGAAACTTCAGCATGCACTGGTGGTTCAATACAGTGGCAGTGGGAGGGCGACTTACAGCCCCCCGTCCCAGTTGCCACAACCGCCCTATTTTTGGAATTCGAGGAGTTTAACATGCAGTTGAACAAGACAATCTGGCTGTTTTTCCTGCTATTTGTCGGAGTGACCGTGGCGGGTGAACAAGATGAAATTTTCAGACGCCTGGACGAAAACGAGGACGGCCGTTTGCAAGCCGGAGAAATTCAGCCCGAGCATCGTCGGCTCTTTCGACGCTTGCTGCGCACTGCTGATACAAATCACGACACTCAACTCACTCTCAGGGAATTTCAAGCGGGAACGACACTCCCGGTACCTGCTGCCCCCGACCAGCACGGCCCCCCCACGGCACCTGCTGGCGAAGGCGCAAACCGGCTGCACCGACTTTTTGATCGCTTCGATGTCGACACCAGTGGAAAGATTGCCTACCAGGACCTTCCGGAACGCTGGGCAAAACGACTCGAGCATCTGGACCAAAATCGAGACGGGTTTCTGGCTCGAAATGAGTTGAAACCACCGGTAGTTCCCCGGAGCCGGAAAACCGGAGACTCCGGTAACCGTAGTCAAAAACTGGAAAGACTTGGTCGAATTTTCAACCGCATGGATGAGAATCAGGACGGCATCCTGACAGAAGACGAAGTTCCCGAAGACCGACTTCATCTACTCAATCGATCCCTCGTGAGCCGCGGTCCAGGAGGAAGCAACGGCCTCACAAAATCTCAGTTCGTGGAAGCAATGGACCGCGAGCACGTCAAACGCAGAAACAATCCCAGAAAAAACTCTTCGCAGTCTCGTCCCGCCAAGTCCAAACGGCGTGGACAAACCACTCTACACCCGTCCGGACAAGGCTTGATTCGCATTTTAGACAAAGATCACAACAAGGAACTTTCGGCGGAAGAAATTTCATCGGCATCTTCTGCGTTACTACATTTCGACCGAAACACAGACGGTATCCTATCCACGGATGAATTGCGTTCGATTCGGAGGGGAAGAGATGCCGATGAGTCCCGCTTCGTCAATAGACCACGGCGAACCGGAAAACGGCTTGTGACGCGTCGTCCGGGATTGCGCTAATCGCATTGGAAAATTCCCCACCCGAAATCACTTGAATAACTATTCACTGCAACGACCGTTTGCAGTCGAGCCGGTCAACTTTCCCACCAGTTGGCCGGTTTTTTCTTGCGCCGCCGCCCTGCTTGAGACTGGTTGAAACACCGGTTGGAATCTGTCACCATAACCGGCTCACTCTGGACAAAATCGTATTCGCAGCTAACTTTCAACCCAGGGCACACCCATGGCAGCATTTCCCGAGATTGGCAAGATCCAATACGAAGGTCCAACCTCCAAAAACCCGCTTGCGTATCGTCACTATAACGCAGAGGAAGTGATCGAAGGCTGCACGATGAAGGATCATCTTCGATTCAGCGTTGCGTATTGGCATACCTTCCGCTGCGGGGGGGCCGATCCGTTTGGAGCTCCGACGGCCTTGCGCCCCTGGGACGACGGTTCCGAATCTGTGGAGAATGCCATCCGGCGCGTACGGGTTGCTTTCGAGTTTTTTGAAAAACTGGGAAATCCCTTCTACGCCTTCCATGATCGTGATATTGCCCCTGAAGGGTCCAGCCTGGCAGAAACAAACCGAAATCTGGATGCCGTTGTCAAAATTCTCCGGGAAGAACAGGATCGAACCGGGGTGCAACTGCTTTGGGGAACCGCCAATCTCTTCAGTAACCCTCGTTTCATGCACGGCGCGTCGACCAGTTCCAACGCCGATGCGTTTGCATTCGCCGCAGCCCAGGTCAAAAAATGTCTCGAAGTGACTCACGAACTTGGCGGCTCAGGTTACGTGTTCTGGGGTGGCAGAGAGGGATATCAAAACCTCTACAATACCGACATGAAACGAGAACTGGATCACATGGGGAGGTTCATGCATCTGGCTGTTGATCATGCCAAAGAAATCGGTTTCCAAGGGACCTTCCTCATCGAACCTAAGCCCAAGGAGCCCACTAAACATCAGTACGATTCAGACGCAGCAGCTTGTATCAATTTCCTGCGGGCTTACGATCTCACCGACACTTTTAAACTCAATCTGGAAACGAACCACGCTACGCTCGCTGGTCACACGATGATGCATGAAATGGACTACGCAGGTGTGCAGAACATGCTAGGTTCGGTCGATGCCAACACGGGAGACCTTCTTCTAGGCTGGGATACAGACCAGTTTCCAACGGACCTGTACCTGACCACTCAAGTCATGCTGATGGCTTTGAAATATGGTGGACTGGCACCGGGCGGGTTGAATTTTGATGCCAAAGTACGGCGTGAAAGTTTCGAACCAGTCGATTTATTTCACGCACACATCGGCGGTATGGACGCCTTTGCCCGCGGTCTCAAAATTGCCTCCTCGATTCGAGCGGACGGTGAATTATCGGAGTTTGTGCAGCAAAGGTACAGGACCTGGGAAAGCGGTGTGGGAGCTGAAATAGAATCGGGCCAAGCGAGTTTTACTTCGCTCGAACAATACATGCTTGAGAAAGGTGATATTGCCCCCAATCTCAGCGGGCGGCAAGAGATGCTCGAGCATCTCATCAATCGCTATCTTTAGCCCGGGTCGATGAACAGGGTGGGAGCCACCCTGTCTGGCCAACGCCTACATGGTGTGTACGGATTCCGCGAACTTCTCAGACGTCTTCCACTCAATCTGGCATCTCGACGAATTAGCTCCTATAACACTTTCAAACCAACGCTGGACTCTTCCTGGCGAGGACTCCTGTAGAACGATGACAGGAGAAATCCCATGGCGAGACTGTCAGTTCGGCCGTCCGTCATTTTCAATAGAACTTCGTGTTGTTATTGCCCCTGCAGGGAAAACGATCGAGTAGGGAAATAGAACCATGCACTTCGTCCTACTCCTGGCAATCTTGTTCAGCTTCGCTGCGACTGGCGTCGCCTTCCTCTTGTGCCGGAAGATTCGCGACTGGCGTCTGACAGCACTTGCCGTCTTGATCCTGGTGCTGGCATTCCAACAGACGTATGTGTTGTTGGCTCATCGTGCACTGCCGGGAACCGTGCAACCAACCAGTTCGAGTTGGTCCCGGACATGGACGGAGTTGGTTGCCAGTACGATGGCCCTCCTGATGGTGATGGTGCTGTCCAGCATTTTACGTGAGCGAGAACGCTCCGAACGCGACGTAAAGTCAAATAGTGAATTATTGTCACAAATCTTGCGGTACATACCACACTCGGTCTTCTGGAAAGACCGAAACTTCAGGTTCCTCGGCTGCAACGACAATCTGGCCCGTATGCTGGGGTTCGACCGACCGGAAGATCTCATCGGAAAATCTGATTTCGAACTCCCATCGATCGATCCTGAACTCGCAAGAAATTACCGGGAGGCAGACAGAGACGTCATCCGGGCGGGTCATTCGTTCATCAATCTGGAAGAGAAAATCTCACAGGCGGATGGCACCCTGATGGATGCTGTCACCAGCAAGGTGCCCCTGCGTGACGAAAAAGGTACCGTGATCGGTGTACTTGGCATCTTTTTCGATATCACAGAACGAAAACGTGCCGAACAAGCGTTACGTGAGTCCCAACACCTTTACCACTCACTTGTCGAAAGCCTACCTCAATGTATTTTTCGTAGAGATCGGGCGGGAAATTATACGTTTGTTAACCAGCGGTATTGCGACCTGCACCTCAAGGCTTATGACGAGATTGTCGGGCACACAATCCATGAATTGTATCCCGCAGAAATTTCCAAACGGATCCTGGATTCCGACCTCGGAGTTTTTGAGACCGGTGAAACCTTCCACACGGTCCGATGGTTACCAACACGTTCAGGCAAGGCGATTCGTGTGCAAGTGATCAAGACACCGGTCCGTGACGAACAAGACCGGACGGTCGAAGTGCAGGGAGTTTTCTGGGACATTACCGAACAGCATCATTCGGAAGAAAAATTACGGGAGCGGGATGAAACGCTCGCCCATGTCACGCGCCTGACAACCATGGGAGAGATGGTGGCTGGAATCGCCCACGAAATCAATCAACCGTTGTATGCGATCGCCAATTTCGCAACGGCCAGTTCACGTGTATTGGAGAGCGATGACGGCAATACACAGAACCGCCTGCTGGAATGGAACCGTAAAATTTCTCAGCAGGCCAACCGGGCGGGCGACATTCTACGTCGACTGGCTGCTTTTACCAAGAAATCGCCGGTTCAGAATACACGTGTCGACCTGAACCACCTGGTCAGAGAATCCCTCGAACTCGTCGGTCTCGATGCACGCCGTCATCACGTGAAACACCAACTTAAACTGGTAAACGACCTGCCTCATGTCCAGGCTGATGCCATCCAAATACAGCAGGTACTGGTCAATCTCTTGCGTAACGCCTACGAGGCGACGGCGCACCTCAGTTCGCCACCGCACGAGGTTTCGGTGCGGAGCCATGTCATGCAAAATAACGTCCAGATATCCGTAAGCGACAATGGTCCTGGACTACCGGACCAGGATGTGGATAAACTGTTCGAAACGTTTTATACGACCAAACCCGATGGCATGGGGATGGGATTGTCCATCGCTAGAACAATTGTCGAATCACACGGTGGCAAGATATGGACCCAAGCCAATCCAGATCGAGGGGCCACCTTTTCCTTCTTGTTACCGATCGATTCCGGAGATAGACGCCTTGGAAATTGAACCAACAGTATTCATCGTCGATGACGATCCCGCAGCCAGACAATCCGTCTCGGCGTTAACTGAATCCATGGGCCTGCTTGCTGAAACTTTTGCTTCAGCCGAAACCTTTTTAGAAACTTACAACCCTGACCGACCCGGATGCCTGGTGACTGATTATCGCATGGTGGGCATGAGCGGACTCGAATTACAGGAAGCCCTGGTCTGCAATAAAATTACGTTACCCGTGATCGTCATCACCGCTTACGCCGATGTACCCCTTGCCGTCGATGCTATGAAACGTGGAGCTATCACACTCCTGGAAAAACCATGCCACGAAAATGAACTCGTCTCCAATATTCGGCGAGCCGTGGAAATGGACGTCTGCAATCGCCAGGAGCATGCGCACGTACAACAAATCCAAGAACGCCTCGCGACACTCAGCAACGGAGAACTTGTGGTCACAAAATTGCTGTTGGCGGGAAAAATGAACAAGAACATCGCGCGCGAACTCGACCTGGGACTGCGCACCGTCGAACTTCGGCGACACCAAATCATGAAAAAGATGGAGGTCGATTCTGTCGCCCAACTCGTAAAAGCCCTTCTGGCAGTTGGTGACATCGACTGGACTGGCGATAAAACTGACTAGTCACAAGACTTCACCAGTGGCACTTAAGAAGTGCCCTCTACCGGTAAGTACCTAGTAGCAGGTGCTTTGCACAACGAGCAGTCGCCTTAAGATCATTGGCATGGCACCTGCACTATAGGGTAACAGGATCGCGCGGCTGCCAAACCGACAGGTTGCCAAAAAAGCCCCCTGTCAACTGCGCCGGTGCGTTGATTCCCCCGGTTTGGACAGCCTTGTTTTGACGAAAGTCTGTCTACTCGTTTTAGTGAAAGGAGCAGAAAAATGGTACGTGCATTGCTTCCTCCCAAAACTCGTTTTCCTTATTCTCTAACCGATCTTCATAGTGAAATGAAGGACTTTCTTGAGTCGGCGTTCGGCGAACAGGACCACACTGTACGTGGGATCGTTCCCCGCATCAACGTCTCCGAAACCAACACGCACTACGAAGTGACGGCCGAACTACCCGGCATGAAACCAGAAGACATTCATGTCGAGTTAAATGAAGGCCAACTGTCAATTTCCGGCGAACGACAAGCTGAAGCAAAAGGGGAAGGAGAGACCTTTCATCGCCTGGAAAGTCTGTATGGACAGTTCCGTCGTGTGATCGCCGTTCCCGATACGATCAACGCCGAAAACATCGACGCCCAATTCCAACACGGGTTGCTATCAATAAGCCTCCCGAAGTCGGAAAGGGAAGTGCCGAAACGGATCGACATCAAAGTAATCTAAACAGAGTGACAGCGCCCAGCGACTCGTTGACGAACAACGCCCAGACGCCAATTTGGCGCTGGGCGTTCGTTTTTGGAAAGAATTCTCATTTTGGAAAATATTTTGACACTGCCCTGCAGAAACCCCGTGAAATCACACAACCGGAGGCAGTGGCGGTTCAAGCCGTTTAGTTCAATTCGACAGCTTCTTCCCAATGTTCGTAAAGCGTTGTCAATTTGGATCGTTGTTGATCAACTTCAGCCTTGGTCGCCTTAATCCGCTGGCCGTCTCGCAAAAGTTCGGGCGAAGCGAGCGACTCGTGAAGTTCTTCCAGGCGAGCCTCGCACTCCATGATTTCTGCTTCAATGTCGACAACCTTGCGATAAGGAAATTTACGACGTTTTCTTTTTGCCAACTGACGGTCCTGATCCCGCGAGGTTACACTGCTTTCCCGCTTGTTGGATCCTGCAGCGGCGCACGCCGGATCTCGCCTGGCCAGAGCAAGGTAAGTGTCGTAATTGCCCTCGATCGTGCGAATTCGACCAGGCTCGACGACCAGAAGATGGTCGGCCACCCGATTCAGGAAAAAACGATCGTGACTCACCAGCAAGACGGTCCCAGCAAATCCTTTCAGACAAGCTTCTAACGCATCACGGGCCCATAGGTCCAGGTGATTCGTCGGCTCATCCAGGATGAGCAAATTGGCAGCCTGTGCCGCCAGAAAGGCCAGGCACGCGCGGTTTCGTTGGCCGCCACTGAGACTGTTCGCTTTCTGGAAAACGATGTCGCCCGTCAATCCGAAACGGGCCAATAAATCTCGACGCATCTGCTCCGTAATTGTCTTCCCCTTCGGACGAACCGCTTCCAACAGTTCTGCTCCGGAATCCATCGGGGTGAGCAATTGATCGAAATAGGCAATCTCCACGTTACTTCCCAGGCGAATCTCCCCTTCATCCGGCTTGACTTCGCCCGTGATACACCGCAACAGGGTGGTTTTGCCGCAACCGTTTGGTCCCAAAATCCCCCACTTTTGACCTCGTTCAATCGTGAAGTCAAATTTTTCAAACAGAGGAAATTCATAAGCTTTTGTCAGACCTGCAGCACGGATCACAATGTCTCCCGCGCGTTGCCCTGCGGGGAAAACCATCGCCGGTGCCAGAATCTCTCGCGGCGAATCCACCCGTTCGATTTTTTCTAGTTTCTTCCGACGGTCCTCGGCCTGGGCATGCTTCTGCCCATGGTGGTTGCGGCGAATGAAATCCTCGATGCGCGCAATTTCATCCTGTTGTCGTTCATAGGTACGGCGCTGCGACTGCAGACGCTCTTCCTTTTGCCGCCAGTAGGCCAAAAAGTTTCCTTTGTACGAATCGGTAGTACCCTCAAACAGTTCCAATGTGCGCTGTGTGACCTGGTTTAGTAAAAACCGATCATGGCTGACTACAATCAAAGCGCTACTGCTTGCGGAGAGATAGCCTTCCAACCATTGTGTCGCTTCCATGTCAAGATGGTTCGACGGTTCATCGAGCAACATCAAGTCGGGTTCCCAAAGCAGAAGTTTGGCGAGCAGTAAACGGTTCTTCTGACCACCACTTAACTGGCCTAAGGGTTGCTGGAATTCGTCCTTACGAAACCCCAGTCCGTCGAGCACCCGTTCGATTCGATGATCCAGTTCATAACCGCCGCGATGCTGCAACTCCTGCTGTAACTGGTCAAATTTTTTTTCGAGCAGGGTTCGTTGCGAATCTTCCGCGGTTGCCATCTGCGTCGCCACAAGTTCCGCCTCGTTGGCTAGATTCAGCAAATCACGAAACACTTCACGCGATGCTTCCCAGACGGTTTGCGACCCTTCCAGGGAGGCATGTTGCTCCAAGTACCCGACGCGCACGCCCGTCGAAAAACGCACCTCCCCTGAGTCTGGCTCGTCGACACCTGCGAGCACATTGAACAGGGTCGTCTTGCCCACTCCGTTGGGACCCACCAGACCGACTTTCTCTCCAGCGCGCACATCGAAGGACACACCCGCCAGAACAGGATCTGCACCGTAGCGTTTTGCAACTCCGGAAACCGTAAGAACAATCATGGTGGAAGACAATTTCGCGATCTTCTTTCTCGCTTGTGAAGCCTGTCGGTGTTTTCTATGATAGGGTCCATCACATCTTAGAACTACGTCAGAAACGGCCATGCTGAGCTTACAATCAACGACTTCCGATCGCTGGCTTCACCAAGTCGACGAGTCACTCGACAAGATTCTAATCGACCACGCGCATTGCGAGAAAAAGGCAGCGAGTACAGCATTAAACTTGATCTTCGCTTACGTGGAAAACGAAGAACTCTGCCTCGAAATGACACGGATCGTGAATGAGGAACTGGAACATTTCCACCTGGTACTGGAACTCCTCAAATCCCGCCAGATTCGATTTCGACGGCTCAAGCCCAGTGTTTATGCCCGTCTCTTCAACGAACTCGTCTCCAAACAAGAGCCCGGTCGTGCGATAGATCGACTTCTGATTGCGGCCTTGATCGAAGCCAGGTCTTGCGAACGATTTCTCCTCCTACGCGATCACCTCCGGGAAGCACAATTGCAGGACTTTTACGGTGGACTGGTCGAATCCGAAGCGCGACACCACGCAACCTACGTTCGTCTGGCACACGACTACGGCACCAGTGACCTCGTGGAACAAAGACTGGCAGAACTTGCCGCGAAAGAATCTCAAATTATCGAAGTGGGCGACTCCCAGCCGAGAATGCACAGCTGAAAACATCGCCCCCTCGAGGATGACGATTTGACTGAGCGCCGGGCCAGAGGCGCTTGAGTCCCGCTGAGCTATCCCAGTATCAAGTCCACTGAACAGACCAGGAACAAACCAACACTGACAATCGAATTGACCCGAAAGAAAGCCACATTGACCCGTGTCAAGTCATCCGGCCTCACGATCCAGTGTTCGTAGACAAGCAGCAAGGCAGTCGCCAACAGACCACACCCGTAAATTCCTCCCAACCGCGGTACAACGCACGGTAAAGCGAGCAACAGCAATACCATTCCCAGGTGACAACAGGCTGCCAGTCGCAACGCCCCGACAACTCCCAGTCTCGCCGGAATGCTGTGCAGCCTGGCTGTTTGGTCAAACTGAATGTCCTGGCAGGCATAAATCATATCGAATCCCGCCACCCAGAACAGAACGGCGGTTCCCAGAATGACTGCTGGGCTGATGTCGGCGGGTGTCGAAAGCACGAACTCACCGCGAATCGCAATCCAAGCACACACTGGAGACAGCATCAACGCCAGGCCCAGCCAAAAGTGGGAGAACGAAGTGAATCGCTTCGTGTAGCTGTAGGCGCACAAGAACGCCAAGACGGGCAGTGACAAAACCAACGGCAATCGATTCGGCCAAAAGAGGACGGTGCTGGCAACAAATCCCAGGGAACTCCCCAACGCAAAAACCACGACACTGCGGACCGTGAGGATTCCGGCGGGAAGCTGTCGTTGAGCCGTGCGGGGATTGGCTGCGTCCAACTGTCGATCGACCAGGCGATTAAATGCCATCGCCGCACTGCGTGCAAACACCATGCAAAGCAAGATTCCCAGGAGCGTCGTCAGACGGAAAGTAATCCGTTCTCCAGTGGCGGTCGGAGTCGTCCATGCCATGACAGCTGCCAGTAAGGCGAAAGGCAACGCAAACAACGTGTGACTAAACCGGATCATCTCCAGAATCTGCCCCAGCTGTCTCAGCATGAATCGCCTCCACGGAGTTGCTAGATCTGTACCAGACAAAACAATTTCGAGATCGGGGTAAAAACAGCTTTATCACATTGACGAATGGAACGACCACCACTTGCGGCGCCCGGTGACGACCTGCTCCGGCTCATCGGCAACCAAACGCTAATCTGCAGGCAGTCTTCCGTCGCCCTACATCTTCTGCAGGCCTTTTGTTGTCACCCGTCTCTTGTTCAGCGTTCAGTTTGTCAAAGTGCAGTCCGTTCTTCGTCCGTTCCTTCGGACTTATCCGTCGCGCCCCAGCGATGTATCAGAGCGTGTTCAATCCCCAGCTGATCCAGAATTCTCGAGACAATAAAATCAACCAGGTCCTGCAGGGATGTCACGCCATGATACCATCCAGGGGTGGCGGGTAAAACGACTGCTCCCGCCTGACTGGCGAGTTTCATATTCTCCAATTGAACAACTGACAGGGGAGTTTCGCGAGGCACGAGGATTAACTTTCGTTTTTCCTTCAAATGCACGTCCGCTGCGCGTTGAATGAGATTGCTTCCGCTGCCATGAGCAATCGCGCCCAGGGTGGTTCCCGAACAGGGGCAAACAACCATTCCTGAAGTGAGTGAGGAACCACTGGCAATCGGTGACATAAAATCCTGGTACTGGTGATAAAAGACCTTGCCAGGGTTGCACTTCGCGATGGACAAAACGTGACGACCTCCACTGGAGTCAGAGGCCGGAGAACAAGTTCTGTCAAGTTCGCTGTCCCCGGAGTTTTTCTTCAAGTTCAGGAACAAGCTGTCTTCGGAAAAACGTTCCAGATCGATCGAAATGTCCAACTCCTGCTCGAGCACCATTTGGCCCGCCGGACTGATTGTCAGGTGCACATTGTGACCCGATGAAAGAAGAACTTCCAACAGCCGAGTTGCATAAACGGCACCGCTTGCTCCGGTGATGGCCAATACCAAAGGATGCATCATTTTGTCCCCACATAAAGAGTCGCAATCCCGAAAGTCAGCGGGTAAATTCTTACCTCGCCCAACCCCGCCTGCACCATGCGGTCGGCCAGCAGCTGGCCACTGGGAAAATCGCCCACGCTTTCCGGAAGGTAACAGTAGGCGTCAAGCTCGTTCCGGGCCAACCATTGGCCAACTCTTGGTAGCACATTACGAAAGTACCAACGATAAACTCCTTTAACCGGCTGTCGCTGAGGCATGGAGAATTCGAGGATCGCTACGCGACCACTCTCCATACACACTCGCACCATCTCCCCCAAGCCACGGTCCATATCACTTACATTGCGCAGACCGAAAGCAACCGACACGATTTGAAACGTATTACTGCTAAACGGCAGTTCCTGGGTATCGGCCTTTACAAATTGAAGTTGACTGTTGATTCCAGCCTTCCGTTTTTTTCGTTCGCCGATCTCCAGCATTTCCGGGCAGAAGTCCGTAGCAACCACCCGCACCCGGCCAGCTGTCACACGATGGTACGCCAGGGCCAAGTCTCCTGTTCCACAGCAGACGTCAAGTACCGGATCATTACCTACCGGCCGTACTTTGCGAACGGTCCGCCAACGCCAGTAACGATCAACCTGGAATGACAGCAGGTGGTTCATGCGATCGTATTGCGGAGCAATTTGTCCGAACATCGATCGAACCCGGTCTCGGGATTTGTCAACGATCATCACTCTGAAAGTCACTCCACCCAAATGTATCGGAGAAAACAAGGGAATGGCACACGCTATCCTAATGTTTTCTGCACCGAACAAACAGCGGCAAGAGAGGCGCGAAGGCAACGGAGAGCGCACCCGAACAAGGTGGAACCGTTCTCCAGCAAACACGCGGGCAGCAGAAACCACCGTTTGAATCAATTCGTGGTGGTCTCATGTCGTCCGTTTTATTTCGTCAACCATCTTGTAACGGAGGACGCGCCGATCCGGCGGAGCACGTTTCGGTTCTCCCATAGACTGTTGCCAATGATTCTGGTTAGACTGGTGCCTCACCACCCAATTCACCCGCAATTACAGAACCGGACTTACCATGAAAATGGACCAACTCGTCTCGCTTTGCAAGAGGCGCGGGTATCTCTTCCAATCCAGCGAAATCTATGGCGGATTGAACGGTTTCTGGGATTATGGACCGTTGGGTGTCGAGCTGAAACGCAACGTCAAGGAAGCCTGGTGGCGGGACATGATCACTGCCCATGACGACCTGGACACGCAGCCCGGCGCTCCTGGTGCCTACGAAATGGTCGGCCTGGACTCAACGATCATCATGCATCCTCAAATCTGGAAGTGCTCGGGACACTACGATCTGTTCCACGACTATATGGTCGACTGCCGAGAATCCAAGAAGAGGTATCGCCACGATCAACTGCGAGGTCGCTGGGTGACAGCCAAGGGCAAAACAATCTTCGTAACCACCCAGGCCGAAGATGAACAGGATGATATACAACGCCACGCACTGAAATTTTTCAACTTGCGCAATAAGAACGCCGAACAGTTGCAGTGGGATGGTGACGTCGTCTCCCTCACGTCCGTCGATGACTTGACACAGGTCCTAGGACCCGACGCCAAAGAACTGGGGACATTGACTGATCCGCGTGAGTTCAACCTTATGTTCAAGACGATCGTCGGTGCCCTTGGCAATGACGACGATGCGGCATTCTTACGTCCCGAAACAGCCCAGGGGATCTTTGTCAACTTCAAGAACATCCTTGACAGCACAAGGGTCCGCGTCCCCTTTGGAATCGCCCAGATCGGTAAAAGCTTCCGCAATGAAATCACGCCTCGCAATTTCACTTTCCGATCACGAGAATTCGAGCAAATGGAAATCGAATTTTTCTGCCATCCGGATTCGTCGCGAGAGTGGTACCAATACTGGCGGGACCGTCGCTTTCAGTGGTATCTGGATCTGGGTCTGGATCGAGAGCGTTTACAATTACGTGACCATGATCCCGACGAATTGAGCCATTACTCCACCGGCACGGGTGACATCGAATATGCCTTCCCGTTCTTACCTGCGGGTGAATATGGTGAATTGGAAGGAGTCGCCCACCGGGGCGACTTTGATTTGCGGAGTCACATGGAAGGAAAGCTGGATCCAAGCACCGATCCTCTCGAGGTAGAATTGAATGAGCACGGCCAACCGAAATGGCGGGGTAGCGGAAAAGATCTGACCTACCGCGACGACCTCAGTGGTGAAAAATACACACCACATGTCATCGAACCATCAGCGGGTGCCGACCGCGCCACCCTGGCATTTTTGTGTGAAGCCTTTACAGAAGACGAAGCTCCGGACGAGAAAGGCAAGCTTCAAACCCGCACTGTCTTACGACTCCATCCGCGTCTTGCCCCGATCAAGGCGGCCATTTTTCCACTCGTCAAGAAGGACGGAATGCCGGAACTGGCCAAACAAATCTATCGAGCTCTGAAACCCCATTT
Organism: Planctomycetaceae bacterium; assembly: GCA_002726515.1. Lineage (GTDB taxonomy): Bacteria > Planctomycetota > Planctomycetia > Pirellulales > Pirellulaceae. The sequence continues at coordinate 24,674 of PBTE01000190.1, forward strand.
CAACGTATTCTATGATGAAAAAGGAGCTGTCGGCCGTCGTTACCGACGGCAGGACGAGGCGGGTACACCCTACTGCATCACCGTTGACGGCCAGACCGTCGAAGACAATACCGTCACCATCCGGGACCGTGACTCCCTGGAACAGTCTCGCGTGAGACTTGAGGATTGTGTCGACGAGATGCGGCAAAAACTGACCTGATCAAACATCCGGCCGTGACCTGCCGGGAGCGATCCCCAACCTCGCTCACAAAACACATGCTTCCTGCCCTCAGCCAAGTTTGTTCACTCCACTCGTCCCTGGAAGAGGACGTCAGGGACTTCGCTGAAGGTCACTGCCACGCACTTGAAATCTGGCTCACTAAACTCGAAAACCATCTCCAAGACCATTCGATCAGCGACACGAAGAAACTTCTTGAGCGGCACGAGATGCAGACGCCCGTGGCCAGTTATCAAGGTGGCTTGTTCGACACCCAGGGAGAGGCCAGGCAGGAGCATTGGGAGTCGTTTGGACGTCGTCTCGAACTGTGTCGCCAATTCGAGATCCCTACACTTGTTGTCGCCTGTGACGTCGCCGCGCCCCTTTCTCAACAAAGCCTCGCCCGAGTACAACATTCGCTTTCCGAAGCAGCTCTCCTGGGGGAACAGCAGGACGTGAGGATTGCCATTGAGTTCCAGGCGGGTTCAGTGATCGGAAATAATCTGCAGACCATGGCAGCCTTGGTTTCGGAAACGGCGAGCTGCAAGATGGGAATCTGTTTCGATGCGTTCCATTTCTTTGTGGGCCCCAGCAAACCGGAAGATTTAGACTTACTCCATTCCGACAATCTTTTCCATGTCCAACTGTGCGACCTGGGCGACGTACCTCGCGAGTTCGCCAAAGATGCCGACCGGATCTTGCCCGGGGATGGCCACATACCTCTGGATCCGATTGTCGAGAGACTCAACCAAATTCAATACGAAGCGGCCGTATCTGTTGAGATTCTGAATCCACAAATCTGGGAAATTCCGGCCCGTCAGTTTGGCGAAATCGCGATGATCGCCTTGCGCAGGCAGTTGGGGCACGACCCGTGACGTTACCGGTTGAACTTTGTTCGCCCCCGCGAGGCGTTCGGGGAAAAGCAGGGGCGGATCGACCAGTTTCACCTGCTGAGATGAACCGGCACTCTGAAATCTCCCGCGCAATGCCACACAGACTTTTTCTGACTGGACGGAAAGGCGATGCGTTCCGATGAAGCATCACGTGTAGAAGTCCTTCGGACGCATAAAATGCTTCCTCGTAGCAACTGGCGATCCTGTCGCCGGGGTCAGCTTGACCTGCCCGGCGAATCAAGCTTGTTGCTGCTGCATCTGGGAAGTCAACTGGTCCAGTTGGCCTTTGAGGCTGGCCAGCTTTGCCTCCGTGTTCAACGCCGCATCGATGTGGATCTCAGGTATGGTGGCCTCCGTTTGATGGGAGGAGTGCAACATGCTCGTTGTATGGCGCAGATCGGCAAGGCGATAATGCAACGAACCTAGCGTTTGTGAGTTTTCACGATTGCTGTGCCACAACCTGTCCAGGTGCAGGATGAGCCCAATCAGCAAGCCTATCTGCCCAACACATGCCGCGACAACTCCAACCGTCCACAATTCGCTGCGCGCTCCGAAATAAGCCCAAGCCATGAGGGAACCACCACAAACGACAGCCATCAAACCCAGCGTCAGAGCGGACCAGGAGAAGAAATGGACGCTTTTGTCAGCCGTCGGAACAGCCCGCGGTGCCACCACCAGCGGTGGTGATGACATATTCGACTCGACCGCCGGATAACGAACCGGATTGGCGGCCAGCGAGTCGTGTACCGGGCCATCTTGATCCTGTGAAAGGGACCCACAACTCCCAATTCCGGAAAGGTCTCTGTAAATTCTTTCCAGGGTGTTGACGTCGTCGTTCACTTCCCAGTCAAATTCGAGATCCGTTGCCCCCTGACAGTCCGATAGCACGGGGTCAGCTTGGCGGCCTGAATCTCCCTCGACAGGTTCCACGTCCAGATTGAATTCGCATTCGTCGATGGACTGTACGTCACGACTCACTTCATCTCCCGGTTGAGTTGCCAGAGTTTGACTACAACGGGCGCAAGACAGGTTTCCCGAATCCTCAGGGGTAACAACTCCCGGAACCTCTTGCTGACAGCTAGTACACCACATGGCATGCCCGGATGACTGACCAAACTGGAACGTATCTACACGCTCCTACGATCGGCAAACCGGCTGTTAAACTGTACTGATTCTGCCTGCAGCGGAAAAGAAGTCGAGTGAACCACCGCCAGGATGCCAGCAGAGCCTGCAGTGAACCGCAGGTCCACACCGGTCAGGGCGGGCGGGTTCCCGTCCTCGTGTGAACAAGGCTCGACCGCAGGGTGGAAGAAGCAGAAGCAATCGGCCAACGAGTCGTTAGAGTGCCAACTGCCCTTGGAGATGACGGTTGCCAAGATCCCGGTCGTCACCACGCAACCACCTGGCAATCAAATCGATTTCTCGTGGGGTGAGCAAATTGAGCTTGGGATCGTGAGGATGCTTGGCAAAACTGGGCATCCGATCGTTCATTTCCGAGTCGTACCCGTAGAATCGTTCCAGTTGGGGATCAGCAATGAAACTGGTCAACCAGTCCAGGCTTCCATAATTCGATAGGTCAGGAGCCATTCCTCCTTCGTCATTGTGAAAGCAGTGACAATCGAGACAGGATTGAGAATCGATAGCCTCGCCAAGCGCCTCGATACCACGCTGAATCGTGCCGTCCTGCAGTGCCACTTGATCGGCCTGCTGCTGATCTTTCAACTTGGCTTCTGCTGAAAGTGCGACCACGATATCATCCACCAGCATTTGCTGCTCATCACTCAGGTCAGTCAGTTCCTCCTGGACGAAGGTGACCATCTCCCCGTCCCGGTGCACCGTGCTACCAAACATGTGACGACCGGCAAGACCCTGGTCTGTAGGATCGAGTATGCGACGAAACCAGTCTCGGTTGGCAAACCCGTAAAGGTTAGGAGCACCGTAGGGCGGTGGATCGACCAGCGGTTCTCCTTGTTCATCTCGAGGAATGGGCGGTCCTAAAATCTTGTTTCCATAGTCGTCCGACTGGGGGTCTTCGTAACTGTGGCAACTGGCACAGTGTCTGGCAAATAAACGGGGGCCTTGTATTTCCGGGTCATGCTTCAACAAACCGCTTGCAGCCCCCTCCTTGGGAATCCCAAAAAACTCAACCAGTTCTCGAGCTCTTTCAAACTCGCGTTGGGCCTGGGCCTGGGAAACAATGAATTTCTGTGAAGCTTCTCGGCGTTCAAAATACAACGCTCGTTCGACCACATTTTCGGGTGGATTCAACTCCTGCCGGGCCAAGCCGTCATGATGAATTGCTTCATAGGTCAAGTAACCCGCGCCACCGAGAAGCACAAACAACATCACTACATTCACAATGTGGGCAAAACGTATGCGATTGGCGACTAAAGGCATGGAAAACAAAAACAGCATCACCACGGCGGGAACGACAATCGCCCCAATGAATTCGTTTTCAAATTTTTTCAACAGTTGAAACAGGAACAGGTAATACCACTCCGGTCGCGCTGCGCCAAACGTCTCCAACGGTTCTGCCGGTGGCCCTAACGCGGCGCCATGGTGCCAGAGGACCATGCCTGTCACCACAACCAACATCAGACCGCAAGCCATGGCATCCTTGAAAACCTGCCGGGGCCAGAAATATTCGTCCGCGCCCCTCCCGGAATTTGGAACGGTGATCCCGTGCCGCCGAAACAACGCCACGTGAAAAGACAACACGAGAACCAGTAACGTGGGAAGCAAACCTGCATGCAGGGCAAAAAACCGTGTCAGCGTGTGATGACCATACTCGATACCACCGACGACCAGTTTCTGAAGCATTCCGCCACCCGGTGGCAACGACATTAACTCCGTGGCCACCTTGGTGGCCCAATATCCCTTTTGATCCCAGGGCAACAGGTAACCGGTCAACCCCAGACCCATCACCAAAAGCATCAGTATCAACCCCATCCAGAAGTTGATTTCGCGGGGTTTCACATAGGCCTTGAAAAGCACAACTTGCAACAGGTGCAAAGGCAAAATCACCATCATGGCGTTTGACATGTAGTGATGAACGCCTCGCAGGAACCACCCACCGGGAACTTGTGTTTGAATCCAAAACACACTTTCCCAGGCGTTCTGGCTACCGGGGCTGTAGAACATCCAGAGATAGAACCCTGTTACGGCCTGCGTCACAAAGGCCAGCACCAGCATGCTGCCGGTTACATAAATCCAGCGAGAACCGCCCGGAACGTTCTCGTAGAGCGCGTCTTCATACTGCTGTTGAAATCCAGTCCGTTCGTCAAGCCAGACGTGCAGTCCTTGAAGTAGCGACTTCATGTTTTCGGCTTTCGATCCTCGCGGCCAGTGTAGAAATTCTGAAACTCGACCCAGATTTCTCCCTCTGCCAGCTTCCGAGAGTCGACGTCAAGCGGATCCATACTACGGGGGCTCGGATTCTCCCGTCCCGAATCGCTCTTGAGTTTTGCTCCGTCGAGATCAAAAGAGCTGTTGTGGCAAGGACAGACAAACGCGGTGCCGTTGCAGGCCACAGCACAACCGGCGTGCGGGCAGGTGGCGTTTAAAACTTGGACCCGGTCCGGGGAAGTCCGGCGCACGAAGACATCCCCAATATCCTTCTGCGCCTCAAAATTCCAGGCATTAAATTGGTCACCCTTGACTTTAAACCGCTGGGGCGCTGCACCAATCTGCAGTGCATTCAAGGAGCAGACAAAACTTATATTATTGACCGCCCCGGTTCCCACCACAGCTGGCAGCTTCTGCTTGCGGTACAAGGGACTTAAATACGCAGCCAGACCTGCACCGAATGGAAAAAGCCCGACCAGGGCGGTCACACACCCGGTGACCGCAGCCATCGTCAAGTGACGACGGTCAGCGTCCGTCTGATTCAATTTTTCCGTTGAATCGACGTCCTTATTTACATCCATGAAAGTTGGCTCGGAATTTGCATAACAGAGAAAGCAGGCTTCGGTGGCGGGAATTTCGGCAGTCGCAGATTATTGCATGGCCGAGCGGACAGCGTCAAGTACGAGGGACTGGGCAATTTCAAAGGGCTCTTCAACGAACGCTCCGGCAGCAGCCTTGTGCCCCCCGCCACCGAATTGCTCTGCCAAATGATTGGCTGCAGCATCACAGCGACTGCGGAAACTAATCTTGAATCCACCCGTCTGCTGTCCGACAAGGATCACTGCAAACTCAGTACCCGCAACGCCAAACCCCATGTTAATCACGTCTTCCGTGTCGCTGGGCAACGCTCCCGTCTGAACAAAGTCATCGGACAAAACATAAGTATGAACCAACCTTCCTTCAAGCTCCGTAGTAAATCGCTCCAGAATTCGGCCCCGCAACTTCACACGACCGATGGTGTCCTGCTCATAAAGATCCGCAAATATTTTCGTGGGATCTGCTCCCGCTTCAATCAAATTGCCGGCCACCCGCATCGTGTTGCCGGTGGTCGATCCAAAGCGAAACCAACCTGTGTCGGTAGCGATCGCAGCGTAAAGAGGTGCAGCCAGTTCGGAAGTGAGTTCAATTCCTAACTGCACCGCCGCCTCCGCTACCAACCGTCCGGTCGCTTCGGCCCGCGTATCTTTCAAAGTAATTGCTCCCAGGTCATCTTCACTAACATGATGATCGAAGACAACCTTCTTGGCCTCAGTGCCTCTCAGGATCTCTCCCATTGGTCCCAACTGGGCCCAGGCACTCGTATCCAGCACCATGAGCACCTCAGCCCCTTTCAGGTCATCCGCAGTCACATCCTCGCCGATCACCCGGATCTTACTGGACGGGTCGATGAAAGCCAGATTCGGCGGAGTTGCCTGACCATTGACAATCAACACCTCTTTGCCCAGCGACTCCAGTATCCCCGCCATACCCAATTCACTTCCCAGTGCATCGCAGTCTGGCCGAATGTGGCTGGTCAACAAAAAATGTTGATGCTGATCTACAATCAATTTAAATTGTTCCCAGTCGATTCCCATGTATTCTCTTTCTACTTACCGCCAAAAAATCTTTCGATGGCAAATCGTATTGCTTCCCGTTTTTGCACACCTCATCACAACACTCAAAAACCTCGACGATGGATGCCCCAATAAGCCGAAAGACGGCACCACGGCAAACAGCGGGTTTCGGGCTTCTGCAAGTTCTTTCTCTCGCCCCCTACTCATTTTCTACAATGGCTTGAGCCTCTTCTACATCCTGCTGCAATTGCTGTTGCAAATCGGATACGGAATGAAACGGTTGAATGTCACGTAGTCGGGTAAAAAAGTCAAGCTCCAAAGATTGGCCATAAAGGTTGCCTTCAAATCCAATCAAATAGACTTCCACCTTTGATTTTTCTTCTCCGAAAGTCGGGTTGGGACCGATGTTCACCGCAGCCGGGTGCCTGGCCTGACCGGCCCGCGCCATGGCCGCATAGACTCCCTCGCCCGGCAACAGGGTATCGATTGCCTCGACATTCGCTGTCGGAAATCCGATGCTCGCGCCACGACCGGCGCCGTGGGTCACCATGCCCCGTATTCGATATGGCTGGGGGAGTAACTCGCATGCCTGCGTCACGTCGCCCAGTCGGATAAGCTCACGAATGCGACTGCTTGAAATGTAGCTCGCCCCAACCTGCAGGGGTTCAACCACTTCTAGCGACACGTCGTGCTCGCCACACCAGTGCTGCAACGTCGTAACATTGCCTTCTCGATTCTGGCCAAAAAAAAAGTTGGGACCTTCAACAACCGCCCGTGCCGCCATTTGTTCCAGAATCACCTGGGAAAAAAACTGTTTAGCAGTGAGCGCGAGAAATGATTCATCGGTAGGAAAGGACACCAGCACATCGACTCCCAGACGGGCCAGAAGTTCCGCCTTCCTTTCGGTCCAGGTCAGAGGGGAGGGCGCCGACCCTGGACGTAAAATACGAACCGGGTGCGGATCAAACGTGAACACGACCGACGGACCTGCGATTTTTCGCGATATCGCATACAGCCGTTCCACAATTCGTGCGTGCCCCAGATGGACTCCGTCGAAGTTACCGATCGACAGGGCCCCATGCCGATGCTCATTTTGCAAATCGTCAATACTGCGCAACAATTCCACAATACGGTCCAGCCATCCCTAACCACCAGACAGGGAAAATTTCCAGGGAATGAATCGAACAGGAGTTCAGTCGTTGGCCACTTTAACCGTTAGTCTTCCCGACCGCCATGGTGTTCTTTGAATGCCGAAGATAGAAATCCGATCAAGTCGCTGGCAACCATTGAAATCTGTCCTTGCTCTTGGGCGGCCAAATCGCCGGCCCGTCCGTGCAGGTAAACTCCCAGACGGGCCGCATCGTAGCATGCCATTTCCTGCCCGAGCAGTGCCGCAATCACGCCCAGTAACACGTCCCCGGAACCGCCTGTGGCCATCCCCGGGTTTCCGGACGGATTGCGACTTGAGCGACAGCCGTCGGTCACCAGTGTGCGGTGCCCTTTCAACACCACCACAGCCTGGCTCTGGCGTGCCAGCTGATCAGCCTGCACGGTAGCATTCTCACCCTGCAGTTCCATTGCCTGGATCAGCCGGTCGAACTCACCTGGATGCGGCGTCAAAACACGCGGGCCCGGGACCTGGAAGCTGCCACCTGCCTGACACACCGCTTCGGGACACTCCGCCAGAGAGTTCAAAGCGTCGGCATCCAGTACCAGCGGTTGCCGGACAGTCCTGTAAAGCCAACCCACCAATTCGGTAATCTCTTTTGAACGCCCTAAACCCGGGCCGCAGCCGATCACCGAAGCGGACTTCATCAATCGTTCCAGGCAGGTTCGGGCAGGGGCCGAAATGCGACCCTCACGGTCGGCCGGCAGTGCAGCGGTCATGTAGCAAGGCTCGAAAGCGGCTGCCAAATCGAGACATGGCTCTGGAACGGCAAGTGTCACCAGCCCCGCTCCACTCCGCAATGCGGCTTTTCCCGACAAGGCAACGGCACCCACCATCCCACGTGAGCCACCTATCAACAAAATACGCCCATAGTCACCCTTGTGGCTCTCGGCCGGCCGCTCTTTCAGCCGGGGTAAAGATGCCTCCGGGTTGTCTTGTGAGGGACTCATGTGGCCAATGTCAACTCCTGATCGATCCGGTTGAACGTGCAAGCCGCTTGACTCGATGGAAGCTCAACCATCCGAGGAATCCGGGGCGCGATATTTTTGCCTAGCGATCATGCCAGCGACATAAGCCGCCTTGAATCCCGCATCAATGTTGACCACCGTCACGTTGGCCGCACAACTATTGAGCATACTCAGTAGCGCGGCCACCCCACCCAAACTCACGCCGTAACCAACACTGGTAGGCACACCAATCACAGGGCAGGCAACATAGCCCCCGACAACACTGGGCAAAGCCCCTTCCATTCCCGCCACGACGACGACCACGTCAGCATGACGCAACCTCTCGACCTTAGCGGACAACCGGTGAGGCCCTGCCACTCCCACGTCATAAATCATTGAAACTTCGACGTTCATCCAGCGCAGTGTTTCGCAAGCTTCCTCAGCCACAGGCCGATCACTGGTACCTGCCGTCACAATGGCGACATGCCCCAGCCGTGCCCCTGTCCGGCCCGAGAGGCGGACGGTACGTGCCAGCGAGTTGTACTGAGCGTCCGGAAAATCGACCAGCAGCGACTCCGCCTGACGCTGGTCAATGTGGGTTGCCAGCACGGGTTGTCCCGCTTCAATCAACCGGCCGAAGATCTTCCGCAGTGATTCAATGGTCTTCCCCTGTCCGAAAACAACTTCCGGAAACCCGCAGCGTTGATCCCGACCCAAATCCAACGTGACATCACCCATTTCAACGGATGAATTTTCGCCGAGGCGCTCCACAAACTGCGGAATGTCCAAACTGCCGCCAACCAGTTGCTCGGCCAGCTTGATAATATGATTCTGGTCCATAGCACCATCCTAGCCTGACCAGCCCGGTACGGGCAGGGTATTTATGGCCTGCAAAAGATTGATTATGATGTGCCGGAGGAGGAACGGTTGAACCAGACTGGGACGCAAATTTCAACGGAACCAGACAGTTGGTATCGATACCTCTACGTTAACTAACCGTGATGACGCCACTGTTTGTCATCTTTTCAACAGCATTGGTCTCCAGCACGAAGGAAATCCCCACAAGATGCCAAGTTGTGTTTTAGCCTACTCTGGCGGTCTGGACACGTCAGTCATTCTGGGCTGGCTACAGGACGAAGGGTACGAAGTACATGCAGTCTATGTCGACCTCGGCCAACCGTGCGAGGACCGTGACGCCATACTACAGAAGGCACGAGACATGGGAGCGGCCAGCGCGGCGGTCGTCGATACCCAAGAGGAACTCTGTCGAGACTTCGCCTTTCCGGTTCTGCAGTGGCAAGCCAAGTATGAATCGATTTATCTGCTAGGTACCGCCATCGCCCGCCCTTTGATTTCCAAGGCCTGCTTGCAGGTGGCCCGTGAAGTGGGTGCGGAAGCTTACGCCCATGGAGCCACGGGCAAAGGCAACGACCAATGCCGCTTTCAATTGGCGGCGGACGCCCTGGATCCCAAGGTTCAGGTCGTCGCCCCCTGGCGGCTGGAACGTTTTCGCAAGGCGTTTCCAGGCAGAACTGAATTGATTGCTTACTGCGAGGCGAAAAAAATCCCGATCAAGGCGTCAACGGAAAAGCCGTACAGTTCGGACGAAAACTGTTTGCACATCAGTTACGAAGCAGGGCAACTTGAAGACCTTGATATCAACGGCGTGGAACTGGTCGATTTCGGTATGACCATTTCCCCGCAAGAGGCTCCTGACCAAGTCGAAACGGTTCAGATTGCCTTCGCAGCCGGGGTTCCGGTCGAGGTAAACGGCAAACAATGCTCTCCGCTGGAAGTGGTGCAAACGCTCAACGAAATTGCGGGCCGCAATGGCGTGGGACGCATCGACATGGTCGAAAACCGGTTCGTCGGCATGAAAAGTCGCGGTGTCTACGAGGCTCCTGGAATGACCGTCCTGTATGATGCTCACATGGTCCTCGAACAGTTGACGGTCGACCGCGATCTGCTGCACCTGCGAGACCGACTCGCCCCGGAAGTTGCAGAAATGGTTTACTATGGATTTTGGTTTACTCCTAAAATGGATGCCCTGATGTCGTTCCTCCGGGAAGTCCAAAAACCCGTAACCGGCGAGGTCTGCTTGCAGCTTTACAAAGGCAATATCATGGTCGACGGGCGTTCCAGCCCGAACAGTCTGTACGACACATCCGTGGCCACCATGGAAGGAGGAGGTTCCTACGACCAGACCGATGCAGAAGGATTCTTAAAAATCCAAGGGCTCCCCAGCCGAGTCCAGGCCCGAACGCGACCCAGGAAATATTAGATCCGGATACTAGAGACGTCCGAAATAGGTGAAGGTCCTGCCAACGGTCCCATCCGCTTCCGCTCAAGTTGAAACGAACGCCGGCTCCCAATAGATTGCAAGTATGTACCTCTTTGAGAATGCCGTCTTGCAACGCGGATTGCTGACAAATCTGCGCATGACGCGCGGATTCATTTTGTTATTCGCCTACAATGCCTTGCTGGGCCTGGTGGTATACATCGCCTGGCCCCAACAGGAACGTCTGGACCTGACGACCAACCCCGAAGCAGCCAAACAACTGGTCAACCTCTTCTTCCTTGGGCAGTACGTGTTAGCTTCTCTCATGACCCCCAGTTTTGCAGCTGGCGCAATCACTTTTGAGAAAGAGCAAAAAACCTACGAAATGCTGCTCGCCAGCCCGATGAAACCGCGCGCTATCGTGCTGGGCAAACTGCTATCATCATTGACTCATTTGGCCATCCTGATTTTTGCTTCATTGCCCATCGTCATGCTCTGTCTACCTTTGGGGGGAGTGTCGATGTACGAGGTCCTGGCGGCCTACCTCGGTTTGATCATCTCGGTGGTCACCTTCGGCATGATCAGTATTGCCTGCAGCAGTTTCTTTAAACGCACAGCTTCGTCGCTGGTGGTCTCCTACCTGCTCATTCTGCCACTGGCCCTGCTGGGAATCGTCTTCTGGAACGCCCTGGCGGCTGACGGCAAGTTTCGTTTGTTATTTACCATCAGCGTGGTCCCCGCTGTTTGTGGAGTGATTTGCACGGCACTCTTTCTAAAAACGAGTGCGCGTCTGCTCCGACCGCCGGACGTCGGCAGCGAAGGCAATGAAGTCATCGACATCGAAGAAGAGGCTCAACAGGCGGTCGGATTGGTTATTCAGCGAGACCAGTTCCCGGATCGTTTATTTGCGCCCGCCAAACGCAGTGAACTGTTGCGGGACAACGCCAACCCGGTTTACGACAAAGAAATACGCAGTGAAATCTTCAGTCAGGGCACACTCATGCTCCGTCTGGTGATTCAGGTCAGCATGTTTCTGGCAATACCGCTGATGGCCCTTTACCTGTACATCTATCCCGACCATGCTGGCTGGTACATCGGTTACGTGATCGTGTTTAACATGCTGGTCGGTCCCGTTTTTTCGGCAGGTACCGTCACGAGTGAACGCGAACGCGAAACGCTCGATCTACTGCTGACCACCACCATCACACCCTGGCAGATTCTGTGGGGTAAACTGATTGCCAGCCTGAGAATTTCCAGTATCTTGACGATGTTTTTGTTGTGGCCGGTTTTATTGGCTTGCGTGATGGTGTCTTCCTACTGGAACAACCTGCTTGCCGTGGCTGGTTATCTGGCTATCGTCTTGCTCACCTGCCTGACGACCGCAATGCTGGCACTCTTCTGTTCCGTCATTTTTCGAAAAACCTCGCACAGCATGATGACGGCCTACCTATTCATCATTTTCCTGTTTTGTATTCCCTTGGCTCTGCTATTTTTTACTCAAACCTTTTATGAGGCTGGAACTCCCCTCGCCGAATTGCTGACCATTAGCAGCCCCTTGCAGGCCGCCTCACAAATCCCTTTGTACATGGACCTTGTGGATGACACGAAAGCGTCGGGCGATTGGTTTTTCTTCATTGGCTACGTTGCATTTAGCCTGCTGCTCAACCTGGGCTTGTTGGTTACCATCATCTGGCTGTTCAACACACGCTGGCGTGTGGCGACATAACATCCTGGAAGCGCGGGGTAGCAGGATTGAAACCAGCACATGGGAACTATTGGCCGTATCGCATCTTCCTGTTCGAGGCAGCCGTCTTGTTGCGCCCGTTCGATTTTGCCCACCGCAAAGCTTCGTCGGCTGCAAGAGACAGTGCGTCCGCCGACGCACCTCTTCGATGGACAGCAAAGCCAGCGCTCAACGTGACCTGAGGAAGATTGTCAGGTAGCGCCTGGCTGCAGGCAGTTCGTACCCGGTCGACCACGCCGGCTGACACCTCCCAACCCAGTCCATTGAACAACACGCCAAATTCGTCGCCTCCCAGTCGGGCGACAAAGTCGGGTTCTCGCAAACTCGCCACCAACGCGTCAGCCACTTTTTTCAGCACCATGTCTCCAGTCGCATGTCCCGCCCGGTCGTTGACCACCTTGAAGAAATCAACGTCGTAAATGGTCAAACAAACTGCATCTTGCGTCTGGTCTGCATGTTCCACCTGCAGTCGAAGTCGCTCTTCCCAGGCTCGGCGATTGGGTAATCCTGTCAGCGAATCCGTCATTGCCATATGGCGGAGCGTGCTATGGATTCTATCGCCTTGTTTCCGCTGGCGGCGCAAACGAACAATTTCCGTGAGCAGGCACACCGCCAATTGAATTTCGCGGTCCGTCGCCTCCGGCAGTAAATGAACGTCCGCAGGACCTTGGGTGTCAAACAAAATCACTCCTGCCTCCGCTTCCACCAACCGCGTCAGATCACAAGATTGGTCGTCTGTCCCGACCGTCGAGTCCGTGAGGACCACATCGATCTTGGATTCATTTTTCTCCGATCCAGCATCTCCGCTGATCACGCCGTCCAGCGGGTCCAAAGCGGCCCGCCACCTCGCAAGAAGTTGCGGGTTGGCCGTCCTGAGCAAGATGTGAGGGCCGGGGCTCATCATTCGTTGAAATACCTCGAAAAATTCCGCCCCACCTGAGCATTGCCCTTGTAGCAATTGGCCCGTGGGGCTGACTTGTTGTCTGGCCCGCAGGCCGAAACCCCAGCCAGTGGGGATCGCTCGTCACGAAATCCACCAATGACACTCTCCAGGTCGGCCTTTCCACGACAATGGACCATCACTTCCTTCATCTCAACAACTCCTATTCTTGCCAGTATAATCCCACCCTGCACGGGCAGTCATTTCCTCCAACAGGTTGCGTGCCTCCGTACCGCTGCTAAAATCGCACAAAGGGCTTCTTCCGGAGCAAACAGTGGGTAGGCGATGAGTTTTGAACTCGACGAAATTGATGTCATTCCTGAAAGTTGGACCAGGTCGCATTTGCTGGACCTGGAAAGCTTGTCTACTGAGGAAATTACAACCATTCTGGATACGGCAGGACGATTCAAAGAGGCTACACACGGCTGCAAACAAAAAATTGACGCGCTGTCCGATCACACGGTCGCCAACCTGTTCTTTGAAAACTCGACTCGCACCAGAAACAGCTTTTCGCTGGCCGCCCGACGACTCGGGGCGGACACCATCGAATTTAGTTCATCGGGAAGCAGTCTTTCCAAAGGGGAAACCTTTATTGACACGGCCAAGAACATCGAGGCGATGAATGTCGACGTCGTTGTCGTTCGCCACGCCACCCCGGGCACTCCCCACCTCCTTGCGCAAAACATTGAATGCTCCGTCATCAGTGCCGGTGACGGACCCCACGAACATCCAACGCAGGGTTTACTCGACATCTTAACCATTCGTGAGCATCGGGGAAATCTTGCGGGTTTAACGGTTGCTTTGGTAGGTGATATCGCCCATAGCAGAACTGCACGTTCGAATATCTGGGGGCTCAGGAAACTCGGTGCGCATGTCATCGTATGCGGACCATCGACCCTGGTTTCGCGTCGCTGGGAAGAACTGGGTGTGGAAGTAGCGTACAATCTGGATGACATTTTGCCGCGCTGTGATGTGCTTAACCTTTTGCGAATTCAATTTGAGCGGCAATACACCCGTCCTTTCCCGTCCGTCAGAGAATATGCCCTGCTCTACGCTATGAACGGTGACCGGATGCAGAGAGCCAAGGACGACATCTTGATCATGGCTCCCGGACCGATCAACCGTGGTGTCGAGGTGACCCCCGATGTAGCGGACGGCCCGCACTCCGTCATTTTAGACCAGGTCACCAACGGCCTGGCAGTCCGGATGGCTGTCTTGTGGTTGGTAGCGGGAGCCCGGGAACGCTAGGACATGAACATCGTTACCAAACCTCGCATTCTTATTCAAAATGGAAGGCTCGTTGACCCTGCCCAAAAGCTCGATCGCGTCACAAACTTACTCATTGAAGACGGAAAAATTGCCGCTTATGGCGCCACTCCCAACGGCCAGGATGTGGTGCTGGACGCGACCGACAAAATCGTATCTCCAGGCCTGATCGATCTTCACGTTGAGTTGCGGGAACCCGGCTGGGAAGAAGATGAGACAATTGCTACCGGAACTGCAGCTGCACTAGCGGGCGGGTTCACCTCGATTGCCTGTATTCCCAACACCGACCCCCCCATCGACACACAAGCGGGTGTCGAATTCGTTCAACATCAGGCGGAACGCGCCCGAACCTGCAACGTCTACGTGCTGGCCTGCGTAAGTAAAAATCGCAACGGCGAAGAGTTGTCCGAAATTGGCATGCTGGTGGAAGCCGGCGCGATCGGATTTACCGACGCCGAACTTCCGATTCACAATCCAGAGTTGTTACGACGGGCCCTGCAATATTGTGTCATGTTCGATAAGCCGATATTGAATCACCCCGAGGTTCTCGAACTCACTCACGACGGCATCATGCACGAAGGGTTGTTGTCTATGATTTTGGGTTTGAACGGTTTACCGACCGAGGCCGAAGACATGATGACGGCTCGCGATCTGCGTCTGGCGGAGGCAACCGGGGGCCGACTGCATTTGATGAACATTTCAAGTGCGGAAAGTGTCGAAATGATTCGTCGAGCCAAAACCCGTGGAGTCACTGTTACGGCCGAGGTCTCGCCTCACAATTTCTCCCTGACCGATGAATCGTTACGATCTTTCAATTCCAATTGCAAGGTGAATCCGCCCCTGCGCGACCAAAGGTGTATCGAAGCCTGCGTGGCCGGCTTGCAGGACGGAACCCTGGATGTGATTGCAAGCAGTCACGCCCCACGGGCTCCCGAAAAGAAAATGCAGGAACTCGACCAGGCTCCGTTCGGCATAAGTGCCCTTGAGACAGCGCTCGCACTCGTCATTTCAGAACTGATCGAACCAGGGCACCTCGACTGGAATTCCGCCCTGGAGAAACTCACCATCAACCCTGCCCGGGTGCTGGGCCTTGCCAAAGGCACCCTTGAAATCGGAGCCGACGCCGATGTCACCGTTATTGATCCTCATCACCAGTGGACGGTGACACGCAGCAGTTTTCGATCGAAAAGCTGTAACACGCCCTACCTTGGACGTTCGCTGCGGGGCAGGGCAGATACCGTTCTCGTGGGCGGAGAAGTGCGATTTCAGGTGTCCTGAAACCACAAACTCCACCTACAAAAGTCACCGCAACCACTATCGGCAGGGCTGCCATTCTTCCTTGTGCAGGAGGACGGGCACATCTGGGGAAGCTACCAAGCCCTGGTCATCACCATCCGGGTGCGGTCCGTCCAAAGCCACGTATCCCGTAATGGACATTGGTCAGAAAGAATAGGCTTGACCGTCAAGCACAACCGTGATGGGTTCGTCAATGGCCAGACACTTCGCCAGCTTGGGTCCATGCTCCCGAATCAATTCGAAGTACTGCTCACCGAAACGTTCCACCGAAACGGCCTGCTGCCGCCCGGTTTCGCCTAACTCAGATTCCACCCACATATTTTCTCGCCGATAAAACGTTTTGCCAGCAATGTAACGCACGTTCCCGGCCGTGACATGCTGATCGTCGTCAGATCGGGAATAGAACGCGAAACCAGACGCAGGAGCCCTCACAGCGTCCAGGAATTTTCCTTTACTTCTTCTCTGGTCAAACCCCGCCTTACCAGTTGGCTCTCGCAACCGTTCAAGATCCTGGGAAACCGTGTTGAGACGGTCCGCCCTGTTTTGGGCCAACGCAACGGGCGAGTCGTCGGCCAGGAAGGAGGTGTAGGGCGTGACAATTCCGTGCCGGGTTGCCAGACGAACTAATTCATCAACAAGTTCCCTGTTCTTGCCTTGGAGATCGATCTCGTCGATGATTTCACCCACTCGGCGCGTGGCCCACAGTTTGGCAACGAAGGCATGCGAATCGTCAGTCGACTCCTGCTTCAGTTCGACCGGAAAATGAAACACTCGTTTTTGATCCGCAACCGATCCTCGAACCGTCACCTGAGCCTGACCGCCGTGGCGATATCTGCCCACCACAACCAGTTGTTCTTCAGCGAAAAGGTCCATCTCCCCCCGCGGGTAGACGCGATTCACCAGGGAAGCCCGGCCCCGGGACTGATCACTTTCCAGCTCGACTGACAGCGTGACACCGGTGAGCACAGGCGACTCAATTCGTCGAAAGAGGCGCGAAACACTCGCTTCAATATTTTCATCCGGTCGCACGTACTGGCTGAAACCGAAACCGTCCCGAGACAACTTGTCCAATAGTCGACTATTGACGTCGTACCCCACGCCGAACGAGAAAATCCGGGCCCTCGCCGAGTTAGCGGATGTGGCATTGGCGACGATACGAGCTTCCTTGGTTTCTCCCACGGTAGGTAAGCCATCTGTAAGGAAGATCACGAACGTGGGACGTTGTTCGTCGTTCAACAACTTCAACGTGGTTTGCAACGCTCCGTCGATGTTTGTACTGCCCCCGGCATACAAACCTTCCACGAAACCAACCGCTTCTTCCCGTATCTCCTGGTCGAACCGCTGTAACTCGGGCCGAAAACTTTCCACCTTGCTGTCGTATGCCACAATGTTGAAGGTATCGCCTTCGCGCAAATTGTTCAGTACGAACTTCAGGGCTTCACGCGCTTGCTCAAATTTCTGTCCACCCATGCTTCCGGATCGGTCCAGTACAAACACAACTGTTTTGGAGACCGGTACCGAGTCGGCCTTCTTCATTTCCGGACTGACCAACAACAGGAAATACCCCTCGCTTTCGGGATCAGGACGATAGCTGATAACACTCG
>PBTE01000191.1 GCA_002726515.1 Planctomycetaceae bacterium
CATCGTCGCCGGTCTCGTCGGTTTCACTCTGGGAGCTTCGGAACTGTTGAAGGCCACATTCGCCTCGGTTGGCGGCAAGCAGTTCAGCTACAACCCGGTGTACGCTGGGGCTCCGCGGTCCATCGAGAGAATCACTACTTCGCCACTGGAGCTCAAGGAACGGTCTCAGCTAACCAACGCCGAATTGGAACAACTCAGCGTCATCCAGGAGGAGCGGCGCCAGAATCAGCGTGAACTGGAGGAAGAGCGCCGCCGCTTGGGCCTGGACCGGGCCATGAAGGAAGGCTTGATTCAGGGAATCAGCTTTTTGGTGATTGGCCTGGCAATATGGGGTTCTCACTTCGCCGGACGCCGATGGCTGGAAACGAAAGAAGAACGGGACAGTCTATTGAGCCGCGTCTACCTTACCCTGGTAACCATCACATTCGGCGTCATCACGATTGTCTACCTGCCCCAAGCTGCTTTTGAGACCCTAAGCTATGTTCTGTTAGAACCGTTGGACCAGGGCCGGCAGCCCGGAGAAAAACTGTCCTTGTCCATCACCGCCCTACCTATATGGCTGGTCTACTTGTGGCAAGCTATCCGGGCGATTCGACTCAGGGTTAATGGGAGTTAAAGAAAGCCTATGTTGGATTCACTAGTCAGGATAGAGAACCGTGGTCAGCTGATCTACATGCTGTCCGAAGCCGCCGAGCTTGAGCATGGAATCATGTGCTGCTACCTCTACTGCGCCTACAGCATGAAGAGGAGTGTTGAAGAGGGGTTACCGAGGGGCAGTTGAACAGCATGCAGCGGTGGTGCAGGACCATCTTAAACATCGCCATCGAAGAGATGCTGCATATGTGTTTGGCCTGCAATCTTCTTACGGCGGTAGGGGGCGCTCCTCATCTGCGGCGGCCCAACTTGCCTTCGAGCCCAAGAGCATACCCTCCCTCTTTCAGGCTGGCGTTAATCCCGTTCTCTCGTGAAGCCGTGGCAATGTTTGAGTTCATAGAACGGCCGCTTGATATGGTGAAGGCCGACCAGGATGCGATTGGGGCAACGGCCCATCCACTCCAGACAAGACTCAGTGATATCTTCTCCAGCGCCCGCGAATACCGCAGCCAAGGGCAACTGTATCTGGGTATCGAAGATGGTCTTGGGTACCTATCTCAGAAATACGGCGAGGCCAAGCTCTTCCTTGGCCCACCCGAATCCCAGATAACCGGCACCGATTTCGATCTACCAGGCCTAATCAGGGTTACTGATCTGGAGACCGCGGGAAAGGCTCTGGAGGGTATCGTAGCCCAAGGCGAAGGAGCTAAAGGCGCAACCAAGGATTCCCACTATGGTAAATTCCATGCCATCCTGGAAGAGTATGACGAGATTCTGAAAGAAGACCCTAACTTCGAGCCGGGTAGGCCGGTGGTAAACAATCCTTATTCGATGCTCCCCGGCGACATCAGCGATGAAACTCAAATCAGTCTTATCGATGATGCTTTGAGTGTCGACGTGAGCAATCTGTTCGATGGATGCTACGAGATTATGATGCAGATGTTTGGGAGGCTGTTTTTACAAGGCGGAGAATCCCGGCAGGAGCTGACCAAGCTGGCGGACATCACCGTGCGGCTGATGACCAGCGTCATAGGACCCTTGGGGGAGGCGCTAACAACGCTGCCCGCCGGACCTTCCCATCCAGGCCTGAAGGCCGGAGCCAGCTTTCGTTTCTCTCGTGATGTCAACACACCCCCGGACCAGGCGTCAGCTTGGGAACTGTTTATCGAGCGGTTGAAGGAGCTGTCTGCTTATACTGGGTTCATTCAAAGCGACGAGTCGCTGTCGGCGGTCTTGGACCGGGTCAGAGGGTCCTTGTCAGGGTGCGCCGACCAACTGGACGATGTGAGGCAGCAAACCTAGCCATCTAGGGAGCCAAACGTGTGGATTGCCAGAATTCGGAAGGTCTTTGAGGCAAACCGATGATTTGTACAAGCTGTGGATTCGACAACCCCGAAGGAATGAATTTCTGCGGCCGGTGCTCCACGCCGCTTAGCTATCTGCCCACCGGCATCATCACCTATCTGTTCACCGACGTTGAGGGCAGTACCCAACCCTGGCAGCAGTACTCGGATCGGATGAGCGAACTGCTGACACGGCATGATGCCCTGATTACCGCTATCGTTGAAGAGCATGGAGGTATGGTCGTCAGGAGCCGGGGCGAGGGGGATAGCCTCTTCGCCGTATTCGTCCGCGCCAGGGACGGTGTGGCTGCCGCCTGTGCGATACAGTTGGCGATACTCAAGGAACCCTGGCCTTTGAATCTCTCCATCAAGGTCCGCATGGCCCTCCACACCGGCGAGTCCGAACTGCGAGAACATGATTACTACGGTCCGGTGGTGAACCGTTGCGCCCGCTTGAGGGGCATCGCTCACGGCGGACAAGTCGTCTTATCCCAGGTAACGGCGGAGTTGGTTCAAGACGCATTGGGCGAAGGCGTGACGTTGCAGGACATGGGCGCTCATCGTCTCAGAGGCATGGAGCGGCCGGAGCAAGTTTTTCAACTACTCCATCCCGGCCTCCCTTCGGATTTTCCTGCTCTTGAATCCTTGGACGCTCAAGAATCGCCCCGGCACAACTTGCCTGCCCAACTCACCAGTTTTATCGGCAGAGACGAAGAGATCGGCGAGGTCGCAGGTTTACTCTCCTCCGCGCGTCTGGTGACTTTGGCGGGCGCGGGCGGGTCCGGCAAAACCAGGCTGTCTCAAGAGATAGGAGCTTCGGTAATCGATGATTATGCCGACGGAGTTTGGTTCATCGGTCTTGCGGCACTTTCGGACCAGAATATGCTACGCCCGATCGTCGCTGAGACGTTCGATGTTGGTGAAGATGCTCTGCATGGATTTCTCCAAGGGAAATCTATCCTGATTATCCTGGACAATTGCGAGCACCTGATCGCTGGGGCGGCTACTTTGGTTCAGTGGTTACTTTCTTCCCCTAGTATCTCCGTTATCGCCACCAGCCGGGAGCCGCTGAACCTGGCCGGAGAGCGGATGTTCCAGGTTCCACCATTGCCCGTCCCCGTTGACTCCGCTGCTCATGAAATATTGACTGACTGCCCTTCGGTGCAGCTATTCCAAGAGCGGGCTCGGGCGGCGAAACCAGATTTCGAGTTGATGGCCAACAATGCGGCCGCCGTGAACCAGATCGTGCGTAGGCTTGACGGGATTCCACTGGCGATAGAGTTGGCGGCATCTCGAGTGAAACTGATGCAACCGGCCGGGATAGCTAGTCGATTGGATGATAGCTTCAAGATTCTGTCAGGCGGGCCGGTCGATGCTTTGCCGCACCACCAGACGATCGAGCGGGCCATCGACTGGAGCTACGACATGCTGGATCCCGATCAGCAGATGCTCTTTCGCCAGGTATCGGTGTTTCGTAGTGAGTTTACCCTGGAGGCCTGCGGTGCGGTCATGGGAACCGAAGATGAGTTTGAGGCGCTGGATGCCATCGGCGAGTTGGTGGATAAGTCACTGGTCAGGACGATGCCCAGTGGCGAAGAAACACGGTACTACTTGTTGGAGCCGTTGCGGCAGTACGCTGCTGCCCGAATCACTCCGGAAGAGGTGGTGGAGGCGGGTGGCCGTCACGCTCAGTACTTCCAAGAACTCGCCGAGGGTGCCGTTCCTGAGCTTCACGGTCCCCGACAACTCGAGGCGTTGGCACAGTTGGAGAGGGAGCACGATAACCTTCGGGTGGCGCTGTCGTGGGGGTTGAAGACCGGAGACGCGGATCTTGGCCTGCGCATCGTGACTGCGTTGGCCTGGTTCTGGTTAGTGCGCCGC
The DNA here is from genome assembly GCA_002726515.1 of Planctomycetaceae bacterium. Classification (GTDB taxonomy): domain Bacteria; phylum Planctomycetota; class Planctomycetia; order Pirellulales; family Pirellulaceae. Next base: position 3,819 of record PBTE01000191.1, read on the forward strand.
CACATGGCAGAGGCTATGGATTGGTTCGATCGAATCCTGGCTGTCGACGGAGGTTCTTCAAGCGCACGGGCTTCAGCGCTGGTTCAGGCTGGGTTCACCGGCTCGGTGGTGCGTCATGACGACCTGGCGGGGTGTCTGGCACAGATCCATGATGGATTGGCGCGGTTTACCGAACTAGGAGACGAGCAAGGGATAAAGACGGCAGAGACCTTCGAGGCCACGATTCTGTGGTTCCAGCGGGACTTGGAGGCAGCGAACCGTAAGTTCAACGAGATACGGGAGGCGCACCGGTCCTATGGGTTCGAATGGGGAGAAGCGTTCTGCGACTTCTTCTTGGGTTCCTGCGCTTGGTTCGCCGGAAATCTCGCCGAATCGGTAGACCATTGCAGTCGAGGAATGGCGATATTCCGCCGCATCGGGGATACAGGGATGATAGCTTGGATGGGCGTCCGCTTGGGAAACGCTTTACTAGAATCTGGCAGTCTGGAAGAGGCTATGGCACTTTATGAAGAGAGCCTTCCACCGATGGCCGATCTGGGTGACCGTCTTGGTCTAGGAACGATTCAAATGGGACTTGGATTGGCGGCTCATTTCCATGGCGATACGGAATCGGCCAGTAAAGTGCTTGGCGAGGCGCAGACTAATCTCAGAGAAGGGGGCGGAGGCCAAGAACTGGCTTGGGCAATATCGAATGCGCTGATAGACACCTCAACCCAAGAACTTCTGATCGAGGCAGCGGATCGGTACAAGAGTGGTCTAGGCCTGCCATTTGAGGATTGGGTGGCGATGATATGCGCTGATGGTGAGGCCTGGCGGGGCCGGGTTAAGACCGAGATGTAGAGTGAAATGCCGGTAGGTTAAGGTTGCCTGCGGAAATCCCCCTAAATCCCCCTTTACGAAAGGGGGACTTTGTTGTTTAGGGGATTTTGCTGCTTGAGGGTTGTTAAATCACGGCCAGTTCAGATTCGCAGACTTGCGAATGCTCCCAGCGCATCGCGTGCAGGTCCACCCATCGCATGGCTTCCCGGGATGTGCCGCAGGCAGCGAGTTCCACTCGCTCCGGACGGCAACTGAAAATCGTGTAGCAGATCGACGGGATGTCCTGGTGAATAACGTAGCCCCGATAGAAAAGATTCATAAGTACTGCGTCTCCTTCCTCCGCCCAACAGCGCGAATATAAAATAGATTAGGAACGAATGTTCTAATATATTGAACGGATAGTCAATGAGGAAGTGTCAGGCAGGGAGCAATGTGGAGCAAGGACGAGTGCGCATACATATCTGCAACAGCCGTTGCTTGGAAGTTTCACGGAATGACTGGTCCATACGCGGAGTCACGGCTAGCGGGGTTACATGAAAATTACAATTAGCCCCACCGCAGAGCCCACCAATGTCACTACCACTGCAACGATCAATGCCAGATCGAACCACTTTATTTGGAAAGATTGAGATTCTTCCGTTGGTTGGTCCAATGAATCTCTGTTATTCGACTGCCGTCTGGATAAGATCGACTGTAGTTCGTCCTGCAAGTCCGATACCATTACATCACCACTCCTAGACCAAAGGACCAACTTACCGACAAATAATACCACGTGGCTGGAACGAGGTTGGTAAGTCGCGTTCGGACGTTGCAGGAGCGCGTAACTTCTGTTCTGTAATACAACGTTGCTTGTCAAGTTTATTGTCGCGAATGTGACACCGTCTACAAAGCGATCCGCCAATAATGTCATAGACGTCATAGTGACATCGGAGACAGAACGATCGTCCGTAAAGAAAGCAATTACATGGACTTTGTCTGAAAGAACTACTTCTTGGTCGAAGTCCAACCAGCCAAACTCCTTCACGCTTCCGGAACAGTGGTCGTCTTGCGGGAAATCACTTGGCATTAGTTCAAGATCGTCCGGGACAACAATATCGCTTTCTGAGGTTTCCCGCTCGTTCTTAGGCACAAATGGACTTTCGAGCACAGACTCACTAGTGGCCGAGAATCCTTCTTGTCGTGACTCTTTGAGACTGTCAATAAGGCTATTCTTCAATTGCTCGATTCCGAGATGATACCCTTTGATACGCTCATTTAGGTTCCGAATCTGTGAATCGAAGGAGTCTCCACGTTGGCGTTGTAACTCCGTCAGCACATCGTCGGCTTTTTGTTCAAATGTCTTTGCCCACTTGCGGAATGACTGTTCTAATAATTCTGACGCGTCAGAAACAATGAGAGGCCGCCCCATCTCAGATTCTTGCGATTGGTATGCTTGTTCATATCCTTCGCTCACTTCCTCTTTAGTGAGAACTCGGTTGTCGTAATAAGCCTCTTCTCCAATCTTGATAAACACCAGCTTCCCAATCGACAGAGGGCGATCTCCAGGCAACTCCTTAAGTAATGCTAGTAGTTGTCTGGATTCTGGGTTCAGGTGGTTTATCGCCTTAAATTGACTAACCAATGACCGAATTCCAAGTTCGTGCTGACACTGGTCGCAGAACATCGCGTCATTGGATAATTCGTTCTGACAGTTAGGGCATTGCGTCACCGCCAATGACCTTCCAATTGCTCGTATAATGTTGGTGGATTATATCAGAGTCCGTTGATAGTGGTCGGGGTTCGTCCACAGACGCTTCAATCGATTTGGGTCAATCATTCCGCCTAGAAAGTTCGTTTGAGGATTGCACACTCGTGTCGGGGGCCAGTCATGACCTCTATTGTGTGGTTACTCGTGTCTAACCCACCGCTCCGTCCAGGAACTCCTGCAACGGTTTAATCTCTTGGGTAGAGGCCTCCATGTCGCGGACCATGACCACGCCCTGTTCAATCTCGTCGTCGCCCAATATCAGGGCGTAGGGGATTCCCAAGGCGTTGGCCTGGCGCATCTGGCCTCGCAGTGCCCTGGTGCCACGGCTGAGCATGGCTCCCACACCGGCGGCACGCAGCCGGGCGGCCAGCTCCAGAGCGGCGGGGCGGGCGGCGTCGCCTACGTTGGCAACCAGGTACTTGGGGGCGGGACTGTCCGGCACTTCCACGCCGTCCCGTTCCAGATTCAATGCCAGGCGTTCCATGCCCGTTGCGAATCCGATTCCCGGCGTTGGGCGTCCACCCAACCCTTCGATCAGACCGTCGTAACGTCCACCGCCGCAGATGGTGGATTGGGAGCCGCCCACCAGTGGTTGAATCTCAAAGACGGTGCGGGTGTAGTAGTCCAGGCCTCGGACCAACCGGTGGTCTATCCGGTAGGGTATGTTCACGGCGTCCAAGAAGCCTCGAAGGCTGGTCCAGTGGTCCTGGCAGGATTGGCACAGGTGGTCCGACGACCGGGGCGCTTCGTCTCCCAAGGCTTGGCAGGTGGCCACTTTGCAGTCCAGCAGTCGAAGCGGGTTGCGGTCCAGCCGCTGCCGACATTCGGGGCAAAGCTTGCTTTCGTGACCCTGGTAGTAGTTCTTAAGTTCGCCGATGTAGGCCGGACGGCATTCGGCGTCGCCGATGCTGTTGATGAGCAGGCTGGTTTCCTTAAGCCCCAGCGAGATTATCAGACGCCAGGCGAATTCAATCACTTCGGCGTCTACCGAGGGATCAGGGTCGCCCAGAACTTCCAGTCCGAACTGATGATGCTCCCGAAACCGGCCTGCTTGGGGTCGCTCGTAGCGGAAGACCGGGCAGAAATAGTACATCCGCACCGGTTGGGGCAGGTTGTGCATGCCGTGTTCCAGATAGGCGCGGCAAACCGGAGCGGTGCCTTCGGGACGCAGGGTTACGCTATCTCCACCCCGGTCATCGAAGGTATACATCTCCTTTTCGACGATGTCCGTGCCTTCGCCCACCGAGCGGATGAACAGGTTCGAATCCTCGAACACTGGGGTGTCGATGCGGCCAAAGCCGTATTGTCCCGCTAGGGCCATGGCTTTGGATTCGATGTATCGCCAGTATTTCTGGTCCTGAGGTAGCAGGTCGCTGGTGCCTCTGGGAGCTTGGAACAAGGGGGTTAGTCTCCTTCATAATCGGTGTCAGACGGCCAATTATAAGCGGTCAGACCGTTAGTGGGAATCGTCACGGCTTGGGTGCGATGAGGCCAAAGTCTAGACAACCCGGTCCGACTCCATCCCCAACAGATCCTCTTCGGACAGCCCGCCGATGGAACAAAGGATATCCCGGTTGTGTTGGCCCAACAAGGGTGGCGGACCGGTGGGGGTGTCGGGACAGGCGGTGAGGTTGATGGGGGTGTTGGCCGTTCGGAAAGAACCCCCTATGGTGTCGCCGCAGTCGACGAACATCTTGCGGGATTCAAGATGGGGACAATTGTCCAGATCGGCGACGTTCTGCACCATGCCCATGGAGTACCCGATCTCTATCAACTTCTCGGACACTTCCCGCTTGGACAGGTGCTGGGTCCATTTTTCGATCTCAGGAACGATGTTTCCGAAGTAAAACTCGCCACTGATTCCGACCCCCAGGTACCTGCGGTCCTGAATCAGATCTTCCCGGCCCAGAAGTTGCCACAAAGCAATCCACTTCTCTTCGTCGCCAGCTCCGGCCAGCACTGCGTACCCATCGTTGGTCTTGAGAGCGAGTTGGGCACTGAACATGTTTTCCCGGGCCCGGCTGCTGGCTTGGCCGGTGAGTTGATACAGGGGCATGCTGCTGGTGGTGTGGGCGACCATGCAGTCGTACATAGCCATGTCCACATGCTGTCCCTTGCCGGTCTTGTGCCGGGTTTCCAGAGCCAGCATGACGCCCAAGGCGGACCACACGCCGGGCACGGTGTCGCCGATGTTGTCGCCGACCATCTGGGGCGCGCCGCCCGGCGCTCCGGTGATTTCCATCCACCCGCCCATGCCCTGAACGCAGGGGTTGTTGGCGGGCCACTGGGAAAAGGGGCCCTGCATATCTTCATCGTCGCCGTAGCCGGTGATGCTGGCGTAAATCAGGCCTGGGTTCATCTCGGATAGAACGTCGTAGCCCAGGCCTAGCCGCCGCAGCGCTCCGGGTCCCCAGTTGTCCAAAAGGATGTCCGACTCTTTAACCATCTTCTCGAAGGCGGTTCGGCATCGAGGGTCCCTTAGGTCCAGGGTCACGCTTTTCTTGTTGCGGTTGACGCCCAGGTACCTGACCGACACTTGCTTTCCGTCGGGACCGTCCTTGAATGGCGTGTTGATCCGGGAACGGTCTCCCGCTCCGGGCCGTTCTACTTTGATAACCTCAGCGCCCATGTCGGCAAAAATCATGGAGCAGAAGGGACCGGCCACGATGTGGGTAAGATCCAGAACCCTGATGCCTTCCAAGGGTAAGGGCAGCTTTTCTCCGTTACTTGTCATAACTAAACCCTTATTGTCCGATGGTGGGGATCTGCTGCCCCAAGCCAGCGGCGAGGTACCGTTTCATGTTCTCGACGTAGATGCCGGTGGGGTCTTCCAACCGCTCCCGGTTCTCCGGAGTAAGAGGTCGAACCTTGCCGGGCACGCCCAATACCATGGAATTGTCGGGAATCACGCTGTCGGCCAGCACCAGGGCGGATGCGCCGATGAGCACGTAGTTGCCGACTTTGGCGCTTTCCAGTACGGCGGCGTTCATCCCGACTAGGACGTTGTTGCCGATGATGCCCCCGTGGATTACCGCTCCGTGGGTCATCAATACGTTGTCGCCCAGTTCCAGATAGTCGTCGGTATGCAGGACGCAGTTGTCCTGGATGGAGCAGGCTTTGCCGATTATTATCCTGCCGTAGTCGCCTCGGATCACGGCGCCCGGCCAGATGTTAGTGTTCTCACCAATCTCCACGTCGCCGACTATATAAGCGGTCTCACTGACGAAACAGGAGGGGTGAATCTTCGGTGTTTTTCCTTCGAGGCTGCGAATCACGGGAACCTCCGG
>PBTE01000192.1 GCA_002726515.1 Planctomycetaceae bacterium
GGACGACGAGAAGTGGTATATGGCCACCGAGTCCCATCCTGAGCTTGTGGCCAAGGTAAACGACGTGAAAACCGCGCACGGACACGCACCCAACGGTTCGTTCTACATCAAACGCCATGGCAGAGAACAAGGGAGGTCCCGCAAACCGCAGTCATGATTGCTAAGTTTCGTAATCTACGCTTTTTGTCTGCGTGACGTTGGGCTTGGTCACCGGGTTTTTTCCGCGGTAGCCCGGTTCTCTCGGCGGTTGGGCGATAGTCGCCGCATCCTCTTCGAGGAAGTTTATCTGGAGGGCTTTGATCGGGGGAATCGCTTTGCTCATCCCCCGGCTACATGCCGCTGCCCCTTCGGGACAGAAGCTTTTTCCGAACATTCAGCGCGGGCATCTTCACCGTCTCGCTACGAAACCCGGTTCTCTCACCGGGCAAGAACGCTGCTCCTATGAAGCGTCCAGGGGTCGTGTCCCGTTTTCACCTGCTCAGTATTCTTCCATGGCGGGCGGTTAGGATTCCTTGGATGAGGAGAGGACGATCTGGCTGTATCCACCTTGCATTCTGAAGTAGATAATTAAGAGTAGAAACCCGATCGCCATCACCGCCGGAACGGCGGCTGTCACTTTCAATGCCATCTGGCCACCGTAGAACGATGAATCCACCACCGCCTGTTCCTCGTCGGTTAGGGTTTGAGTGGAATCCTTTGCTTTTTCCAACACGGGTCCCGTCTTCAATCCGTCCAGGCCCTGCACTTCCGGGAAGAACAGAAAGCGATTTGCTCCGTCGGATGCATATTCTTGATACAGCTCGGATGAGGTCTCTTGGAGGTTCTGGGAGGCGTAGCGATCTTGGGTGTAGCCGATGCCGGGCCCTCCTAGAAATCCGGCGGACAACATTCCTGCTGCGCCGATGGCACCGAGGGTTAGTGCGCCGCCCCTGGGGAAACGTTCGGATACGACGCCTAACATGGTGGGCCAGAAGAATGTTTTCCCTGCGGCATATACCGTTGCGGCCACCATGATGGCAACTAAGGCCGAGAAGGATCCGAGCGCGTATAACCCGATAACGGCAAGGACCGCGCTCGAAAAGAGCAGCCCCAAGGGGTTGATGTGATGCACGATGGGGCCTGCAAAAAATCGCAGGATGAACATCAGCGTGGATGTGTATAGCAGTATGAAGAGGCCTTTTCCTCCTAGCGCGTTGTCCATGATGTTGACGATCCAGCTGTCCGTGCCGAGTTCGACGTAGCCGATGCACGCGTGAAGAAAAAGGAGAAAGAGCAACATCGGCGCGGCGAATTCCTTAAGCATTCCGCCGAACGAAACGCCTGCGGCCGCAGCCTCGGATGTAGGAAATTTCTCCTTGGCGATCATGATTATGTAGATGAGCGTCGGCACGAGATAGAGGGCCAGTACGATTTCCCAACGGACGCGGCCAATGAGAACCAAACCAAGCAGTGCGCCGACGATTAATCCGCCCGGCCAGCCGGCATGGAGGATGTTGAGGTAGTGGGTTTTTTGTTTTGAATACAGTGTCGCGATGAGCGGGTTGACTACGGCTTCGCAGATTCCGTTTGCAATCGCGAAGATGAAGATGCCCCAGAAGAGGCAGAAAAACGCGGCGGATTTAGCCGCTTCGGGATCCGCATCGACCTTGGCATTGTAGGCAAACGTGGCTGCGGCGGTTACCACGACGGACACTACATGGAGCACGCCGGCCAGTAGGAGGAAGGGTTTGTATCCGAAACGATCCAGAAACAGGCTCGCGATGAGAATGATGATGCCGAATCCGGCCAAGCCGCCTCCGGTGATTTGGCCCAGTTCGGTTTGCGTGAAACCAAACGTCTTTCCCCATTCAAGCAACAATCCGCCACGCACCGCGAAACCGACGCCGGCGACGAGGATCGTCAAGAAGCTGGCCACTAAGAGTCTTTGGTTATTCATTCTTGATCCTTTGTGAGTGTATTTTCTGAGTGGTGCATTGATTTATAGAGAAGCTAACCTATGTTGGCCAAGAAAAACCAGATTTTCTGCCATTGCGAGGAGCGACCGCAGGAAGCAACGTGGCAATCTCTTCAACATAAGTCCGTCTGCCGAAAGAGACTGCTTCGCTGTTAAGGGAGTCGTTCTTAAGATCACCCTCACCTTAATCCTCTCCCCGAGGGAGAGGAAATAGCGTTTTGGATTAATGAAAGTGTTCTATTCGGTCGCAAGGACAACTTAAGTCGGGTTACGTATGAACCGGTACGCTAGAGTCCGTCGTGCACGTTGCGTTTACCTTGGATCTATTTGCCAAACCCGATGCTGTTCATTTTGGTTTGGGTTCGTCTTGATTGGCGTCCAATTCCTCGCGCGTGGGCGTCTTGGAAGGCGCGCCGCCGTTGGGGATCTCGACATTGGCGTTCCAGCAAATCGCGTTCAGCACGAGTTTTCGGTAATCATCATGCGCCCAGTTGTTGTGGATGTGGCCTCCGGTAAATCCGAATCCGCGCCCGCCGCCAGGACGCTCGAAGGCCCAGGCTGTAGTTTGTGATTCTCCGTTGGCGACGGCTTTACGCACCGTCGGATTGCCGCTGCGTAGGCCATCGGGGCGTTTCAATGTTTCGGCAGGCGGCACCGCGCTTAGGATCGGAGTCACGCCTTTCATTCCTTCGGCGAAGCGCATGTGGTAATACCATTCGTCGTTTACTTGGAAGGGCTTTACGCCTCAGGTAATTGGGTGATCGGGCAAGGTTGCGTAGTCGGCATTCCAATGGGGATTCACGGACCAATTGATATCGCAAAAGCCGCCTTGCCATTCGAGGAATTTTTCGCCTATCTTGCCTTTTTCGACTTCGGTAGCCCAGTGAATCGTTACGAGCCCGACGCCTTTTTTTGCCAATGCGTCGAAATATTCGAGGCGGGGCTTCAGGAGATGGCCGGTGTATCCGGTGCAGTAGATGACCACCGCCGCAGCGTCTTCAAAAATGGCGTTATCCTCTGGCCACCCTTCGGTGACTACTACGCCCTCGACGTTGGGCATGTTCCGGTTTAGCCGGTCTGCCAACAACATGCATCTGGCCTTGTGCTCGTGCGAGCCCCATCCGTGGCTCTGTTCTCCTGCTACAAAAACATTTTTGGTCTTGTCTGCGGCGTCGGCACCGAAGGCCATCGTCGCGAGTAGCACGATGAGGAGACCTCTTAGTATGCTGCGTGAGTTCATGAGTTGCTTCCTTTAGTTGATTTCATTTTTAATGAGGGTACCGCGCTCTATTGATTCGCGGCATTTTGCATGAGCACGGGCTCAAGAGTGCCGAGATAGGCAAAGAGGTTGAGGACCTCGTTGTCCGTTAGGTGATTGAGCAAGCCCTCGGGCATCATCGAGAGTTCCGTGGCTTCCCGGTCGGTAATTTGAGATTTCGATATCGTCACCGGTTCGTCAACATTCGCGACACGAAGCCGAAGTTGCCGGTCGTCTTCGCCGGCGATCACACCGGAATAGACTTGGCCATCGTCGGTGAAGACCATGGTCATTTTGTAGTCATCCTGAATGACGGCGCTGGGGGTAAGGATGTTGCCGAGCAGATAATTTACGTCCGTGCGATTTGCGCCGGTCAAGTCGGGCCCAACATTTCCGCCTTCGCCATACAACTGATGGCAGGCGAAGCAGTGTCGGTTGAAAACTTCGCGTCCTTGGCGCGGATCGCCATTCGCGAGCGCGCCGCCGCCGAGCACCCGGTTGAATTTATCGAATGCCGCTTCGCTATCGTCAGGCAGTTCTTCAACCGACCCCCAGACTTCCATGAAGCGGTTGCCCACGACTCGGAGCAGAAGGCGGGCGATGTAGGTTGGCACGTCGCGCCGTGGCACGGCGCCGCTTCTGATGGCATCCATCAAGGCCGTACCGTAGTCGGGCCTTGAGGCAAGGGCGTGGACGACTTCTAATTTGTCTTCGAGCGAGAGGGTGTCATAGCGTTCGAGAAGCGTAACCGCTAACGCGGTATCGTCGAAGGAGGCCACCGCCCGAATCGCTTCCGTGCGCAGGAGATCGTCGTCGAGCAACGCGACCAGTTGCGGCTTGAGTTCTTCCCGTTTGCGAGCGGCCAATCCACGAATCGCCCGTTGGCGGTCGGCGATATTGTTGGTATCATCTTGTAGCGTCTCGACCAGGGCCCGCGCCGCAACCGCATCGCCAAACTGAAGCGATAGCTGTAACGCAATCGAGGCGGATTCATCGCTGCTCGAACGAAGTTCGCCGTATACTTTCGCCCAATTTTGCGGGGCTTTCGCATCGTTTCGCCCGTCGAGCCCGTCTCTCATGCCGAGCAGCAACAGGTTTCGGATTTCAGATTCCCGGCCAATTCTATCAACTAAATCCGGCAGTTCGTCGGCATCTGTCAGCCGGCGCGCGATGTGCTGAGTCACCGTCGGGATTCGTGATCGCCCCGCGAGCTTGAGTGCCTGATCGGGGTTATCGGCCACGATGGGTTCAATGCCGTACCAGAGAAGTTTTGGGATATTGTGATCGCCCGCATCCTCTTCGTGTGTCACGAGATGGTTCGCGATGGGCCACCGGTCCTCGAGGGCTAGTCGCTGCAATGCGGACGCTAGATACAGCCGAACCACCGGCGATTCGTCTTCCTTGGCCATCTTTGCGAATTGCTTGCGCGCCGCCTTCGGTGGATTCTTATCTTCGCACAGTAACTGTATGGCCCAGGCGCGCACGTACTCATCCGGATCCTCCAAGGCGTTGACCAACGCCTTCCGCGCGATACCGTCCGTAACGTGAAGAGCCCATAAGGCCCGCAAACGGTGGTCTCCGTTGGCATTGTTCGTGAATATATCTTGGAGCGCGTCGTGGGTTGTCGAATTTAGCGATCCTTTTAGCGAACGGTTTTGGAGTATCACGCGGGCTCGGCGCGCATGCCACGCGCTCTCACTGAGTTGAAGATTGACCAAGTATTCATCTCTCAGCGTCTGAAGGTCGGCGTAGCGTCCCTCCCAGTTTTTGGCGTGAGACGTTTTCGGTGCAATACGAAACACGCGCCCGGTGTCTTTTGTTCGGACCGAAATGCCGCAAATATCCGCATCGTGCCAATCGAGTGTATACACCGCTCCGTCCGGTCCGATTTCCGTGCTGAAACCGATGAACTGCGCGTTATTGGCCAGCATGAAATCGTCTCCATGACGGCCGACAAATCCCGATCCTTTCCGATCGAGAATGTCGGTGAGCACGGCATGTTCATGAATATTTCCCATGAAGAGCCGCCCGCGATAGGCCTCGGGAAACGCGTCGGAAAGGTAGACTCGTGCGCCCCCATGGGCCGACCGGTGCCGGTGATCGCCAATGGTGCGGATGTCGCTGTAGGCGTAGGGATTAAAGTGGCTGCCGGCCTGACGATGGTAGAGCCCGCCTTGAACGATATGCCACAGATGAGGGATCACGCAGGCGCTAACGAAAATCTGGCCCTTCGCGTCGTAGTCGATGCCCCATGCGTTGCTTAACCCGTGGGCGACGATTTCGAAGCGATCTTTGGTCGGATGATAGCGCCATACGCCGCCGTTGATGTCCGTGGGATCGTCTGCGTACTCGAATTGCTTGGGATACGGAGCGTTCGCTTGATAGATGCGGCTGTTCCCCGCAGGCTTTCCTACTCGGGAAGGGGTAAACACGCCTTGAAGGCCGTACAGCCAGCCGTCGGGCCCCCAATGAAAACTGTTCAGGATCTCGTGCATGTCCCGATTGCCCCATCCTGTCAAGCGGACTTCGATATCCTGCTCATCGGCGCGGTCGTCACCGTCCCGATCAGGCACGAACAAGAGATCGGGTATCGCGCCCAGCCAGAGGCCGTCGAGCCCAACAGCCATGGCCGAAGGAAATTTGACGTTTTCGAGAAATACTTTTTTGATGTCTGCGACGCCATCGCGGTCGGTGTCTTCCAGAATCAGGATTTGGCTCTCGCCCGATGGCTGCATATCTTTTCGTGTGGAGTAATCGCGATTTACGGCGACCCACAACCGTCCGCGGTCGTCCCAGCAAAAGGCCATGGGCTGCGTGATCATCGGTTCCGACGCGAATACCTGCGCCGTGAATCCATCTTGAAGCGTCATGCTCTCGACGGCCTTCTCGGGCGTCAGAAAGTCAGCCCGACGGCCTTCCTCGATGGCGAGGCGCGATTGCGAAGAGGTACTTCCGCCGCTATAGGAATACCAGGCGCCGGTTAAGGAAACGTCGTCAAGCTCTCCTGTGTAGACGCGGAGCTGATGTTCTATCGTTTTCGTTTCACCCTTCGCGATGCTCCATTCGCCTAGCTGCGCTCTGACGGGGCCAACGCCTAGTTCTTGATCAACGCTCCAGGGTTGTGGGTAACCGGGGTTGTTAGCATGGTCGAAGATGGCAACGTGGGCCTGATTATCGCGGCCTTCGACTTGCATTCCGATATCCAGCCAGATGGCACGCTGACCATTCGCGCGATCATCGGCTCGACGGACACTGTTAAACACGCGTCCGTTGATTCCATCGCGCCACGGCATGCGGAGAAACAAGCCGCCGTGGTCCGATTCGCTGATGGTGACATCCGTCGCCGCGACGCCTTTCCACCGTAAGTCGAGGATGTAGGCGTCGCCCTGTTCCCGCATGGTCCAGGTCTGCGTTTCGCGCAGGATCGGCTGGCCATTCTCGTCGAGAAGGTCGTAGACGGTTTGCCAGCGAACATTGAGGTCGGTGGCGCTCGATTTTGGTTTCAACACCGTGGCGGAAACCCGACGCCAGTACTCGCCTTCGGGGTGGCGGAAGTAGTCGCGACCGTTGAGCTGAGTAAAACCCCAGAAGAGACCCGTCTGGTGCGGATTATGTGCAGGGCTGAATTCTGTGAGTACGCCGCGTCCGTCGGGTGCCATGATAGGGTGTATATAAGGGCGGAAGTCCGGCCGCGCGTTTTGGGTCAGGATTGGTTCATCCTCGCCGGTGCGATAAATCGACAGGGTATCCGCGCCCGCGTCGCGACGAATGGATAGTTGTGCGCCGATGGCGGCTGGGAGAACAAGGCCCATCGCCACCAGAACTATACCTAGCCGTTGCATCGTTCTAGATTCTCCTTGATAACACGATTCCTCATGTTTCAGTCTTCCAACTGCTTAGGGCTGCGGCAAAGTAAACTCGGGTAGACGTACAATCTCGCCGCCTTTTGTGGCTGATTCGTGTGCGCAGATGCCCACACAGGTCCAGTTGGCGCTCGTGATTGCGTTCGGCCTTGGATCCCTGTCCTCGAGTAGCGCACAGATGAATTCGTTGACCAAGTGAGGATGCGATCCCCCGTGGCCACCGCCTTGGATGAAGGAGAGGTGATCGGCATCGTGAATTTCTTGCGGCATCGTAAATTTCTGGATGGGCTCGGGCAGTAGGTGAGCGTAATCGGGAACTTCGATCTTTTCTGGAATCTCCGATTCAGGTTTCTTGGCTGTGTGGAGGATATGCGGTTCATTCTCGACCAGCGTCCATTCGAAGCTTTTTTTCGTTCCGTACACGTCGAAGCTCTCGCGGTATTGCCGGGCCACGTCGTAGAGAAATCGCCAAATGTGTGCCGTCAATTCGCTGTCTTTGACCTTAATATGGCAGGTCTCGACGGCAAAACGGTTGCCGGACTTTTCCGCGATATCGTCGCGCACGACGCCCGATCCGAAACAGCTAACGTATTCGGCCAGCCCATCGAGCAATCCAAGGCAGGGGCTGACCACATGGGTGGCGTAGTGCATTGGGATCATGTGTTCCCAGTATTCGGGCCAGCCGTCCATATCTTGAGGGTGGGATGCGGCCAGGTGCTGAATGTCGCCGAGTTCGCCTTTGTTGTACATTTCCTTAATAAACAAGAACTCGCGGCTGTAGACGACCGTTTCGGCCATCATGTACTTGAGGCCCGTCGTGTTCACCTTCTCGACGATTTGGCGACACTCTTCCACGGTGGTAGCCATGGGAACCGTGCACATCACATGCTTGCCCGCATCGAGGGCCGCGAGTGACATTGAGGCATGATCCGATATCGGGCTGTTGATATGGACGAAATCCACATCTGGATCGGACAGCACGTCTTTGTAATTTGTGTATCGGCGCTCGATTCCGAACCGGTCGCCGACGCGATTCAGTTCGGCCTCATCCCTTCGGCAAATGGCATGGACGTTCGCGTTGGGGTGACTTTGGTAAATGGGGATGAACTCTGCGCCGAATCCAAGCCCGATCATGGCTGTATTAACTGTTCTTTTCATTGTTCGCCCTGGTGTTGACCGGGAGTACCGGCTGCTAGAGTCTATACGGATAGGAATTTGCTTTTCAGCACCAGATCATCAGAGTACCAGGGGAGAATGGCTAATTGAAGGGGGAAGGAGTCCGAGTTGGGCCATGGCCCAACTCGGACTCCTTCCC
>PBTE01000193.1 GCA_002726515.1 Planctomycetaceae bacterium
TGCCATGCGGATGGCTTCCAGACGGGCTTCGAGAAGTGGGTGGTCAGGCACGCTAAATGGTAAACGCGTGATGATAACGTTTTGCAACGCATCGCCGGGAACATCGACCCCCTGCCAGAAGCTGTCAGTGCCTAGCAGGACGGACCGGGGGTTTTGTTTAAATCGCTCCAGCATCTGGTGCCGTGGCAGTTCGTCTGCCTGGCTCAAAAGTGCCAAGTTGCGTTGGGCTAACCAGGGAGTAAGCACCCTGGCAACGTGGCGCAGCATCTCGTAGCTGGTAAACAGCACAAAGGCATGTCCGTCGGTGCGACCCACGTAACGCCGGATCATGTTGGTGGCCGACCGGAGGTAGTCCTCTTGCATCTGGGCCGGATCGGGCATGTCGTGCACGACGATAACACGCACCTGGCGTGTAAAGTCGAACGGACTGCCCAGCCGAAGTTCGCTGGAATGTGTCAGTCCGACCCGGGATTTGAAAAAATCAAAAGCTGGCTCGCGGCCGACCGAAAGTGTGGCACTGGTCATGACCACCGTGGGCACGACCTCGAACAACTCCTTGCGCAAGGCGGATCCCAGGTCGATCGGAGCCGCAGCCAGTTTGACTCGCGCTTCCCTGCGCCCTGGTCCAGAACGTTCAACCCAATACACAGCGTCTGGCAGGGATTGGGATCGCCAATTTTCGATCTCACCGGCCAACGCCTCCAGGCGATCGGCTGCCGCGACAAAATCTTGTCTCTCGGAGACCTCTTGCACATCGTCGCTTTGCTGCCGGACCATGCGTGCCAGGGTGCAGAGTTCAGGGCTCAACGGATTGGGGACAATTTCGGGCGCGCGAACACGCCCGTTCGATGACTGCTGGTCCAGGAGCCAGTTGCTGACGTCTGAGAACAGGTCCTGGGAAGCGAATCGGCATTTGAGAACCTGGCTCTGGGCTGCTGCCAACTGATTGTGGACCAGTAGCCCCTTGTTGGTGCGGTCGTTGTAAAGTTTGTTCAACGAATAATCAATTTGTCCCGAGGTGACGCTGAGTCCGAAATGGTCGGCCGCCACCGACTCGATCGTGTGGGCTTCATCGAGGATGACCGTGTCATAATCGGGAATCAAC
Organism: Planctomycetaceae bacterium; assembly: GCA_002726515.1. Lineage (GTDB taxonomy): Bacteria > Planctomycetota > Planctomycetia > Pirellulales > Pirellulaceae. The sequence goes on from PBTE01000193.1 coordinate 1,106, forward strand.
TTGACATTGGCGCGGCGAAGCGCCAGATCACTGAAGAAGAGGGCGTGATTGACCACAAGAATCTGTGCATGCTGAGTCCGCCGTCTGGCTCGGAAATAAAAGCATTCGTTATGCGTGTCGCAACTGTGACCCATGCAGTTACCGCTGTCACTGGCGACTTCGTCCCACACGTCATTGGCCGGCCGAAAGTCAAGATCACTGAGCGATCCATCGGCTGACCCCCGGGTCCAGTCACGGATTTTCTGCAAGGTTTGAATCTGCTGATTGTCGTGAAACAGGCTCGCCGCCCGCGCCGTCGCGTTTTTAAGCCGGCGCTGGCTGAGGTAATTACGGCGACCTTTGACGAGCACGGAGCTGAATTCGCGGGGAATGACACTGTTTAAAAATGGCAAGTCCTTGAACATCAACTGTTCTTGAAGACTGATGGTGTGAGTCGAAATCACCACCCGCCGCTGATTTTCTGTTTCCTCCGGATCACGCGGGTTTGTGGTTTGCAGGATGGCGGGAACTAAATAAGCGAAACTTTTTCCGACGCCCGTTCCTGCTTCAACAATCAGGTGCCGCTTTTGGTCCATTGCCTGCGACACCGCGGTGGCCATCTCCAACTGTTGAGGACGCTGTTCGTAATTGTCCAGGCGCGCTGCGAGGCGTCCATCCGGTCCCAGAATGTCGCCAGCCGTCAGAGATTGGTGTGACATCGGGTCCTACGGAAGTTTGGGGACTGGGAAATGAATAACAAGGCGGGACAGCTTCAAAATATCATTTCCTTTTTTTCCCGGCCGAGTTGCGGGTATATTTGGCAGATCTGGGAAACACGAACCTGGTGCCTTTTCACGAGTCAGTCTCAGAGGTGTGCGCTAGGTGACAGGGTGGCGACGACCGGTGGACAAAATTGGCGGCTTGTTTACGAGGGCAGTCAGCGTACCAGCTTTGCAAGGCAACGCAAACCGTTCTTTTTGCACCGTTGGTAAAAGCCAGGATCCGAACACTCAGGTGGTAAATTCGCAGCACTCGGTCTATGATGGCAGCGGTGTAAAGGAGGCGATTTTTCATGCCCATTGAATTTCCCTGCAGTGGCTGTCAACAGTTGCTGCGGACGGCAGATGGTACCGCTGGAAAACAAGCCCAGTGCCCCGAATGCAGCCAAATCCAGACGGTACCTTCGGCAGGCTCCCCTTCTTCGATGACAGCAGACTCTGGCTACGCTGCTTCGCCCGAGTCAGATTCTTTTGAAGCGGTGCCCGGTGGTTCGGTGGCCAATCCGGACCGGGCCCCCGCTTTTGAACTGTCTTCTACGGAAATGGGTTTCTCAACCGGTGAAGGAACGCTGCAACCTACCCGGATTGAATTTGGCGAAATTTTTTCGCGCACGTGGGAGCGGTTTTCTGCGCAACTGGGAACCTGTGTACTCTTTGTATTTTGTCTGGCTGGAGTTCATTGCGCCGCCTGGTATATCAGCACAGAGGCAACCGGAATGTTAGCAGCAGCGGGCGAGCAATGGGGTGAACCCACAATGGTCAAATTGATTCCAATGGCATCGCTGGTTTGGAGTTTATTTGTGGGGTCATTTGTAACATGCATAACAGTTCGATTTGGTTTGAATCTCTTACACAGACGTCCGTCTCCCTTGGGTGATATGTGGAAGGTCGGACCCTACTTCTTGCGAGTTCTCTTACTCCACGTTCTCATTTTTGTCGTTGTAGCGGCCGCCAGCGTGGTTTGTGCTCTGCCCGTCGGCATTGCAGCCTCTACGCAGGACGACACGGCCATGCTAATCGGAGCAACCATCTCCGGTGTTCTGGCCATTCCTGCCATCATGTTCGCTTTCATCTATGGCTATGGCATTTTGCTTGCCGGTTTTTTTATTGTTGATCAAGAAAATGACGTGTTGGAGTCCCTCAGGAACTCGATCCGTTACATGTATGGAAATAAGCTCACTGCATTTTGTATCAAGTTTGTTGTTGGTGGGTTGACGGCATTGATTTTACTTTTGACCTGTGGTTTGGCATTGGTTTTCGCCCCATCTTATTACGCCCTGTTAATGGCCGTGATTTATCTGTCCGCGACGGGACAATGGCGGGCAGAATTGCCCGGACCTTCGAAGGATTTGAGCCAAACCAGTATTTGAGAAAATTGTGAGCGCCTTGTCCGGCAGAACTCAGCGGGGTTTGGCGGCCACGACACCCTCTTGGGAGCTGCTGGCGGTGGCATACAGTTTTTTGGGGATGCGACCGGAAAGATAAGCCAGACGTCCTGCTTTCACGCCCGCCTTCATCGCGACGGCCATGCGGACGGGATTTTCTGCGTGAGCGATTCCCGTGTTCAACAGCACGCCATCCACGCCTAATTCCATGGCGAACGTGACATCACTGGCGGTACCCACGCCCGCGTCAACAATCACGGGATAATTGGGATCATCTTCCTTTAAATATTCCAGGCAGATTCGCAGGTTGTTCGCATTCAGGATCCCCTGGCCCGAGCCAATGGGACTTCCCGCAGGCATGACGGCCGTTGCACCGGCAAGTTTAAGTTGTTTGGCCAGGACCGGGTCGTCGCTGGTGTAGCACAAGACTTGAAATCCTTCCTCCACCAGTGCCCGCGTAGCTTCCAGGGTGCCGATCGGATCGGGCAGCAGTGTGCGTTGATCCGCCAACACTTCGAGCTTGACCCAATCGGCCCCGGGGTTTTTCAGTCCCAACAGGATCTCGCGGCCCAGTCGAGCCACGCGGATGGCATCAGCGGCCGTGAAGCAACCGGCCGTATTGGGAAGAAGTGTGTAGCGGTCCGTATCGATGAAATCGAGAATGTTGTTGCCCGCCTTGTCGTACAGTCTCTCACGGCGTACGGCAACCGTGATGCAATCCGTACCGGAAAGTGCCAGTGATTCAGCCATCAGTTCGTAACTGGAGTATTTTCCTGTTCCGACAATCAGCCGGGAAGCGAGTACATGTGTTCCTACTTCGAGCCGGTCGTCGGCCACGACATCCGCTGTCGACATGTTTATCCTCCACCTACCAGGGTAACGATTTCCAGTCGGTCACCGTCTTGAAGCATGTGTTGTTTGTGTTCACTTCGCGGTACTAACTGGTAGTTGACCTCGACGGCAACGTGTTGAGACACGAGTTGTAATTGTTCCAGTAACTGGGCGATGGTTGTCTCCTCGGGAACTTCACTGGTTTCATCATTGAAGATCAGTTTCATACCGAGCGCCCTTCTGCTACTCCCGGACGGGTGCCAAACGGGAGATTCCTTTATTGATCGGAATCAGCGGGCCTGTTTGGGGGGTTCCCCGCGAGGCCGCATTTGGATTCCACGGTACACCGTAGGCGGCGAAGTTACCCGTGTTGGCATCGACAACGTACACCACACTGGCTCCCACACGATTGTTGCCGCTTCTTCCACCCCGTGCGTAGTTAGCGAAACCAGTAAGCAACAAGTAGTTCGGCTTCTTGGTCGCCTCGATTTGCATGTCTTCCACCACGTTGATTCGGTAGATTCCCCCAAAGGTGTTCATATTAGGTCCGTACGTGTAGAGCACCGCACATTGGAGTTCACCGGTTAAAAAGTCCAGAGTAAAGAGGCCCTCGACTTTGTCGTCGATGGGTCCGGTGGCAGCCGCGATCGTATTGCTGTGCGCAGCTCCGCTTGCTTGAACAGGGATCTCCGGCACGAGCATCAGGGGTGGTTGTGTCCACTTTGTGAATAAACAGCCGCCAAGTATTCCGATGGCCAGCAACGAGGCTGCAGAAAGAAGGAGCGTCAGCGGTTGGCGATGGCTGGTAGTCCATCGATCGAACATATGGTGGTTCCTCTTTGACCTGGCCAAAGTTCAGCAAAACTTTTACCCAGTAAGCTACGATTGTAACTTTTCTGTTCCACCATCCTAGTGTCTCAAAGGCAGGCTTTCTAGGCGTGAGGGGACGTCTTCGGTATGCCTGCACGGTTCACGCTGCCACGTGGCTGGAAGTCAGGGCATGTTATGCCAGATTGGAACGGTTCCCAGCACGTTTCAGATTCGACTTGTCTGGAATCATTTTTGCTGTGATCGAAGAAGAGACGGCGGTCCCTGAATTGCTGAATCGCGGCATACCAATCGCGCCGGTGACTGAAAATCAGCCCGATTTCGTTGCACCGGTCAAGGGAACTGCCGTAGTACTTGGAGAATGTAGACGACCAGCCTGAAAACGGTTAAGCAGGATCCTTTTTAGCCAGCGATTCCGAGAATAAATTCCGGTTGTTTGGTTTGCTACTGTTTCTGAAGGCTGTGCTTCACGTTCAAGCCGCGGGGCCTCCGAGTTGCGCTAGTTGAAGATTAATTGAAACCTCCGGGTTTTGACGTTGTAGATCACCCTAAACTGTCGAAAATGAGGATAGTCAACTCTCGCAAGCATGAATCAAGAGTCTTCTGATTGCTGTTTCTCTAAAGATTCCGGCGGGAACTTGAGTGCTAGTCCTGTTTGCCTCGTCGCCGGATCTCTGCTAGCTGCTATACTTGCTTGGCGAGTGTCAGGTGTTCTGTAGTCAAAACTTATTTTTCTCACGTGTGATATGACCAGCGAAGACTCCAACAAACCGCCATCGACAGAGACTGACGAAGAACGGTCGGATCAACAAAATGGCGACTCCCAGTCCGAAGAGGCTCGCCAGTCGGAACCGGTTTCGTCAGCCAGTTCCTCGTCGGCGCAGGGCCCGCGTGATGCAGCGTCCGAAGAACGTTTGGTGGAACAGACCAAGCAGCAGATTCGCACTCTGGTGCGCGAAATTTCCCAGTTGGCGCAATCCGACATACCGCTGAATGATTTCTTTGAGGGATTTCTGGGCCGTGTTGTTTCCGCCTTGGCTGCCGATGGGGGTGCCATCTGGATGTTGGACGATGAGGAGCGGTTCGAACTCCAGTATCAGATCGGTCTTCAAAAAACCGGTTTAGTTGAGCGAGATGATCATCAGCTACAACACGCCTTGCTCTTGAAAAAGGTGGTCACCAGCGGAAAACCCCTGATGATGGCACCGCATTCGGGATCAGTGGACGACGGGGAGGCCGGAAACCCTACCGATTATCTTTTGTTACTGGGCGACGTCAAAATCGCACAAAACGTGAAGGGGGTCGTTGAGATCTTTCAGCGGCCCGGCGCGGGTCCCGCGACTCAACGTGGCTATCTGCGGTTTGTCGTTGAAATGTGCGAGATCGTTGGCGATTACCTGAAGAGTCGGGAACTGAGAAATTTTTCCGACCGCCAGACACTCTGGCAGAAGTTGGAAAAATTTATCAGTGCCGTTCATGCCAGTTTGGATCCCGGGGACGCGACGTACACGATTGCCAACGAGGCTCGACGTTTGATTGAATGTGATCGAGTCAGCGTGGCCCGCCGTCATGGAAATAAATTTCGAGTGGTGGCAGTGAGCGGGTCAGACAATGTGGACCCCCGTGCTTCGACTATTCGTGACCTGGGTCGCCTGGCAACCGTGGTGGCCAAGTCCCGTGAACCCACCTGGTATACGGGAAGTTCCGTAGACATGCCCCCCCAGATAGAGGATGCATTACAGACTTACATCGATCAGGCGCACTCCAAGATGATCGCTGCTTTGCCACTGAAGCAACCGGAAGATCCCACCCCGCCCGCCCCGGGAAAACGCAGAAGTCCCCCCGAGGTCGTGGGGATGCTGCTCGTTGAAAACATTGAAGACAACCGCGTCAACCCGTCCATGCGGCAGCGCGTGGATGTTGTTGTCGAGCATAGCAGCAGTGCACTGGCGAATGCGGAGGAGCACAATGGTTTGTTTCTGATGCCCGTTTGGCGTGCATTAGGCAAGGCAAGCTGGGTGATTAAGGGTCGCACGCTCCCCAAAACTATTTTGATTTCAATCGCCGTGCTGATGGTCCTTTCATCGCTCGTTCTGATTCCGGCTGACTTCGAGTTGAAAGCTCGTGGGGAGTTGCAGCCAGAAATCCGTCGCGAAGTGTTTGCGACCGATAGCGGTAAGGTCGAGGAAGTGAGGGTTGAACACCTGAGCACGGTGAAA
>PBTE01000194.1 GCA_002726515.1 Planctomycetaceae bacterium
GGAGCTGCGTGGCAATGGTCCGTCACCACTACGACGGATACCTTTCAGGGCGGCCCGGATTCGACCAACTGAAGGCGAAGACGTTCGAAGTTTGTGAATACCTGACGGATGTCCTCGAAATCGAAACGGTTTGCGGCAAGTTTCCTCACCGGGTGGGTCTTCATCAAAGCTGCCACGGGCTGCGCGAGTTGGGGTTGGCAAGCAGTAGCGAAATGGTGAACCAACCATTCAGCAAGGTGCAGAAATTATTACAGGGATTGGCTGGTATCGAACTGGTCGAACTGTCCCGGACCGACGAATGCTGTGGTTTTGGAGGAACCTTTGCCGTCAACGAGGAAGCCGTGTCCTGCATGATGGGCAATGACCGTATTCGTGACCACGTGGACGCGGGTGCCGAGGTGCTGACAGGAGTCGATATGTCTTGTCTGATGCATCTGGAAGGCTTGATTCGGCGTCAAAAAAAGAAGCTGCGCGTCATGCACGTCGCCGAAGTTCTGATTGCAGGTGAGAGGGCAGGCCGGTGAATCATCCAAGTCAGGCCGCCCGGTACGTGGCCGATCAAGAGAGGGCGCACTGGCACGACAATGTCATCTGGTTCATGCGCGAGAAGAGAGACCAGGCGGTGAATGTCATTCCCGAGTGGGAGGAGTTGCGTGAGTTAGGGGCCCGGATCAAAGGCCATACGTTGTCTCGCCTGGATGACTATCTCGAGCGGTTCGAGTCTCAGGCAAAACAGCTGGGTGTGCAAATTCACTGGGCCCTGGACGCAGAAGAACACAACCAAATTGTTGCCGGTATTCTTCAAGCGGCCGGCGCCCGGAAGGTGGTGAAGAGCAAGTCGATGTTAACCGAGGAATGTCATCTGAACCAATTCCTCCAGGAGCGTAATATTCAGGTGACCGACACCGACCTTGGTGAACGTATCGTTCAACTGCGGCAAGAGGCTCCCAGTCACATTATCACGCCTGCCATTCACATCAAGCATGAAGAAGTCGCGGAACTGTTTCACGAACACTTTGGCACCGACCTGTCTGCGTCCGATCCGGACCAGTTAGTCGCCGTGGCGCGCGATGCTCTGCGCAGGACTTTTATTGAAGCAGATGCGGCGATCACGGGAGTCAACTTTGCTGTGGCTGAAACAGGTGGGTTCGTGGTATGCACGAACGAAGGCAACGTCGACATGGGAACAGGTCTGCCGCGTTTACACATTGCCTGCATGGGGATCGAGAAAGTGATTCCCAGGATCAAGGATCTGGGAGTCTTCCTCAGGCTCCTGGCGCGGTCCTCCACGGGGCAGCCGATCACCGTGTACACTTCGCATTTTCACGGTCCCGCTGCAGGTGGGGAGCTGCACCTGGTCATTGTGGATAATGGCCGCAGCCAGTTATTACAGAAACGAAAATTCAACAAGGCGCTGAACTGTATTCGTTGCGGCGCCTGCATGAACACGTGTCCTGTTTATCGCCGTAGTGGTGGTCACAGTTATGGCTACACCATTCCGGGACCGATCGGATCTGTACTGGGTCCGTCCCGCAAGTTGAAGCAATTCTATTCCCTGCCCTATGCGTCCAGCCTGTGTGGGTCCTGCACGGCTGTCTGTCCCGTGAAGATCGATCTGCATCATCAGTTGTTGGAATGGCGCAAAGAGATAGCCGGTGCAGGAATTCTCCCCTGGACGAAGCGATTTACGATGAAAGTTGCCAGTCTCGTATTGCGCAACACCTGGCTTTACCGCACCTCTGGCTGGATCGCCCGCGTGATGCTCCGCCGACTGCCCCGTGCTGTGGTCTATCACCGGCTGAATCTTTGGGGCCGACAACGTGATTTTCCCCGGATACCTGACACCAGTTTTCGCCAGTGGTACGCGCAGAGGAACCATGAACAGCAAAAATAAAATTCTGGCTTCGATTCGCAAACAACCGGTTCGCGAAATATCTTTGCCCGATTCAAATGGATTTGGAATTCGTTACGAAGACCCGTTGGGGCAGTTCGAAAACATGTTGGAACGGGTCGGAGGAGTCGCGCTGCGAGTTGCCGACCAGGCACAAATAGCAGAAACCCTGGAATCTATCGAAGTCTATCGATCGGCCAAGTGGGTTCTGAACGGAGTGCCGGGTGTTCAGCGGGACAATCCGGACGAAGTGCCGGTTGGCGATCCTCGCGCGCTGGAACAGTTGGACGTGGCAGTATTGCCGGGCGAATTGATGGTGGCCGAAAATGGTGCGATTTGGGTGAGCACTGAGAATGTGAAGCACCGGGTGGTGTATGTGATTGCCGAACATCTGATCCTGGTGGTCGATGCACAGCAAATCGTTCACAACCTGCACGAGGCCTATGACCGCCTGAGCTTTGAACAAGTTCAGTACGGGCTTTTTATCTCAGGGCCCTCCAAGACGGCAGATATCGCCGCCACGCTGGTCAAGGGTGCCCAGGGTGCCCGTAGTCTGCACGTGCTCCTGGTGGGTCCCCCGCCGCCAACTCCTGAAAGGTGACCAGCGGGTGGGCAGATCACCGGGCTTGTTCTGTGCCGCCAGAACAAAACATCCTTGCTGTACGGAAGTCCGGCGCGGCTTGGCGCGCGCAAGGCGCAGCCGGCCGGACTCATTCAGACAGGTGTGCGGGGTAGTGACCGTACTCGATCAGCAACTCGACATGCTGCACCGTGATTCCTCCCTCCAGCCCCTCGGGCCGGCCATCCAGCGCGATTTCAAGGCGGTTGCGCCCCTGACGCGGCCGGATCGCAATCAACTCGATCTCCAGCCACTGACCCGAATACGGACTGATTGATGAGCCGAAGTCACGTTGACACGGTTCATGGTTCAATGACTCGCCGTTGAGTCGGAGGCCCAATCGATCGGCGCTGACCAGGTTCTCAATATTCATCCGGAGCAGGACGCGTTGGACTCGCCCCCGGGACCCGACGACGTCGTCAGCAACGGAGAACGGGATGGTGTAGCTCATGTCCGGATTGGCTGACGGGATTTCAAGAGGCAGGTGGGCCTGATAGCCCATCTTGTTGGCCTCTTCGGACCGTCGATGCACGATGTAGTGTTTGTCTGCTTCCCGGATGAGGTCCGGATCACCCAGTTCGGTGAGTGTTCCCCGCTCAGTGTCTCCCAGCGGCCACGACATGAACCATGTGTAGAGTCCATCGACACCACGTGCCCAGTAGTTCGCCGCCGCAGCACGCAGTTGGGCTGGGGTGGCGTGAACGGGTGCAGGTAATCCGGTTGCTTCATCGCCAGAGAACGGCATGAGCATGCCATAGACGGAGACCCGGTGCTCGTGAGCCGCTTGAACCAGCCAGCCCATGGGCATGTCCGCGTCCAGCGTGAAGTTGATGTAGAGCATCGGAACAAGGTAGTCGACCAGCCCGCGTTCCAACCAGGTGCGCACGTCCAGGCCATGCGCGCGGTTCATCTCCTCGGTGGGATAAACCCGCGCCCCGACTTGTCCCGGTTCTCCTGGACGTCTCCGGACCATCTGTGAAATGGTCTCCACGTAATCTGTCAACACGGGGGTGAACTCGGCCACATCCTCCTTCAGCAAGAGTTGCTGCATGCCGCCCGGCGCCGCGGCGAAATCGAGTTCCACTCCCTCCACGTCGTACCCGGTCGCCAGTTCCTGGAGAACCTGGAACTGATGATCACGAACCTCCTGGTGGGCCAGTCCGCGGCCACCTTCTTTGATGAGGTGTTGTTTTTTCATTCCCCCGTAGCTGCTCATGCGCAAGCTGGCGAAGAAATCCATTCCTTTTTGATGTGCGCGATCGATGAGTACTACCAGGGGGTCGAGTCCGCGATCCATCAGGCTCTGCATGTTTTCCCACGTGCGCCAGGCGTAGGCGGAAGTCAGGGGCCGCATGTCTGAGGCGAACCGCATGCCGACCTTGGAGGGGTAGAACAGGCCGTCACCACGTGCGACTCCGTAAACAAAAGTATCCACCGCCGTGCCCGCCACTTCGTCCACTGGTCGCCAGGCATCCACCAGTGAGAGCGGAGGTTCAAAAACATACAGGTAGTAGTGTCGGGCATCGTTGAAATAGATCGTTCGCGGCTTCCGCGAGATTTCATGTTTTCCAGTTGCGCCGGCGACCGCCTGGTGAAGTCCGACCGCGGCTCCGGCCAGTGCTGTTCCCTGTAAAAGTTCGCGTCGGTTGAGACTCATTTTCTGGGCTCCGGAATTTTCAAGAAGAAGTGTGTTTGTGACTGGTTGCGGGAGCGGGATTTTGTGGCTGAACAACACCTACGGTGTTGCAGCGTTTTCTAACTCGTGTCGAGACTCGGCAGCATCCGGTGGGGATTTGTCAAAGTCCGTTGAGACCGCTTCGTCCACACGAGATGTTAAGATAATCTTACCGTCGGCAATCGTAAGATTCTCCAACCGACGCAGCAAGTCTGCCGTTTCCCCTTGGTGATAAGTGTCCGGAGTGAGGTTGTTTTCATGCATTTCCGCGATGAAATTTGATGGAAGGGTTTCGCCTTGTACCGTGGCTGAGTCAAGTGTCACAACCAGGAGACCGTCCACCAGGGAAACATCGAATGTGCCCGAGGCATTGAAATATCTGCCTATTCCACCCGGTAGAAAATCGGTGGGGATGCTTACATCGCCGAAAACCTGGCCGTCATGGATCGTGATATGGATCGTCCCACGCATGTCCTTGTCTTTGGCCAGCAGGGCGTTGATGTCATCTGCTGTTAAAACGAGATCCGCTGCTGTTTCAGCCTGTTCAGCCGTTTTCTTAAATAGATCGATCTTTGCTTTCAGGATTGTCCATTGCTCGGGCGTATACTCGATCGTTGGCAAATCAGACGGTGTTTCGGATGTGTACCGGTTTAACTGGCCCTGCAGCAACCGATAGCCGTAATAACTACCACCTAGCAGCAACAGAACGACCAGGAGCAGGGAAAACAGGCAGCCGTAAAGGACGCAACTGGCTGCTAATTTCTTTCGCCCGACGGCGGTGGCGGGTTCCGATCTGTTGGCCGACGATTCATTTTGCTGGTTCATCGGTGTTTATTGTACGTGGGGTTGGGGGGAGTAGTTTCCCGACCCGGTGAGTTCCCCGAGTGGAGGTTGGGAATCAGTTCGAGCCGGCAGGATTTGAGGAAGTGGCTGAGCGCTTCGTCAAAACTTGCCCCGGGTCGACGTTCCAGGATGAAGTCGACATCCAGGTAATTGGCTCCGAACACCTGGCAGTACTTGCGGACCGACCGGGGGCTGAAGGCCACCCGTTGTCGTGTCAGGTAGCGTTCGATTTTTCCCTCGTCCCGGTCCATCACGAAAACTCTGGATGTCCAGAACAACCGCAGGGGCAGAAAACAAGCGGCCGACAGGTGCGATGCGACCAGTACCGTGTTGCCCGCCCGCAATAATCTCGGCAGGGGCAGTAGCTGTCGCAGGAAACGGACATCATCGAGGACGACCAGTTCATTCTGCAGAGGGGGTATCAGGCAGCGGGCCTCAAGTAGCCGGAAGACTCGTGGACAACGATCCCGCAGGTGCGGGTGTTCCCGGCAGAGGTACTCGATGGCCGTGGTCTTGCCACTGCCACTCATCCCCTTGCAGATCACCAGCCGGACGGGCTGCAGGTCCGCATCGGCCAGGCAGTGATAGTCATCAAACGAGATGCCCGGGTTAGCTACCATCGGAGTAGAAATCCTCTTTGCGAAGGGCGCCGGTCTTCCCTGTGAGTTCCTGATCCACCAGTTTGTCGACCAACAGCTGGACCTCCCAGTGAACATCAAGCCCATGCGATTTACTCACGATGACGGGCGGATAGAGTGCGTCGAACATCGGTGCGAATTCCACGTTTCCTGCAAAGTGGTTCTGAACTGGCTGGTTTCGTGGGATTGTTTTCACCGTCTTTTCGTAGAGCAACACTCCCTGGACCGGTTCACTAAATGAGACTTTGCGACGATCGGAGCCGCTGCCGCGCATGTACTGACCCTTCTCAAGATTGCAGGCGACAACGCGAAGCGTGGGCTCGTTCAACTCGACACGGGCAACACCGGAAATCAACTGTCCAATCGGCATGCTGGTGGTCCGATCAATTCGCCCCAGATGAGGCTTGAAGTGGAACGTCATGTACTTTTGTAATTGGCGTCGCATGGCCAACCAGATAGCGACTCCCACCGCCCCGCTGTTTCCCAGAGATTTCAACAGAGGAGAGGAAGAATCTCCATCACTGTCGATTTGGCTGTAAAAGTAGGTTTGTGATCGGGGAACTGTCTGGTCATGCCAGCCGATGATCGAATTCACCGCAATGACGACCACCGCGGCGACGAGGAGTAGCATCGTCAACAACCGGTTCCGGGGCGGGATCGCCTGCAGGTTGGTGAAAAAATTGAAACGGTCCTTGGGCTCAATCAGCGCCTTGGTGCTCCTGTTGACCTTCGGTTTCTTGGCGATATTGTAGACGATTTCTTCGCTCACCTTGGTGTCAAAAAAAATGCCGTCGTCGATTTCCAAGGTCAGCAGATACTCGATCTCAATTTTCGAGCCGTTATAAGAAAACCCGGAAAACGAACTGGCGGCAATGGTGAAAGTGGTCCTGGCATGCTTGATGCGAAAGTCATGACGGTGCAATTCTTTCTTCGCATGTACAGGGTCCTTGTCTTTCACGCGAACATGCTGGTGCAGCCCAAGCGTTGCGTTGTGCCCGATCGAATCTGCCGGAAAAAAAATTTGTAATTTGACAGTATGGTGAGTTTCGTCGAGTTCAACGATGATGGTTGGTTTCTCTGCCAACGTTGTCCTCGCTCGTTCAGATGGGTGAAAATTGGCAAAACGCTTACGTGCGGTATCCGTAGGAAGCGATGGTAACACCTTCCTACTGGTGGTGGCAATGTCTGGAACTGGTGCGTTGGAGCAGGGGAGGCGGCAGAAGCCGCGGCCCAGCGGGGACTTTGCCTGTCGGGTGTTGTCACTGCCTGCGATTTTCGGGACAACCTAAGCGAGAATGTCGTGTACGATGTTGCCGTAGATGTCCGTCAATCGATAATCTCGGCCACTGTAACGATAGGTCAGACGTTCGTGATCCAGTCCCAACAGGTGAAGAATGGTTGCGTGTAGATCGTGTACATGAACGCGATTTTCAACCGCGGCCCAACCGAAATCATCGGTAGCTCCGTAGGTCGTACCACTCTTGATTCCGCCACCCGCCATCCACATGGTGAAACCGAAGGGATTGTGGTCCCGTCCATCGAGGCTTTGGGCCGTCGGCGAACGGCCGAATTCACCGCCCCAAACAACAAGCGTTTCGTCCAACAGGCCCCTCGCTTTGAGATCTCGCAGTAAACCGGCCACCGGTTTGTCAATCGACCGGCAGTTAAGGATCAACTCCTGACGCAGACCGTCATGTTGGTCCCATAGTTGGAAACTGCTGCGGTACTTCGTGTCCGTGTGATAGACCTGCACGGTACGAACTCCGCGTTCCACCAGGCGACGTGCCATCAAACATTGCCGCCCAAATATATCGGTGATTGAACCATCGATTCCATAGAGTCGGTGAGTTGACGCTGTCTCACGACCAACGTCAAAGGCCATCGGTGCCGTGGTTTGCATGCGAAATGCCAATTCAAACGCCTTAATGCGGGCGCTCAGCCGGCTGTCTTCGGCGTGCTGCTGCCGGTGCAACTCGTTGAGTCGCTCGAGCGTTTCCATTTGTTTTTGCTGGCGGCCGATTGGTACGGTCGAGTTGCTGATATTCGCGATCGGATTGGCGAGGTCTTGCACACGCGTTCCCTGGTATTTGGCCGGCAGGAAGGAACTGGTCCAAAGTCGGGCTCCTTGGGCAGGTTGCGACGGAGCCAAGACGACGAAACCCGGCAAATCGCGGTTCTCCGATCCCAGTCCGTACAACAACCAGCTCCCCAGGCTGGGTCGGCTGAAGGCTGTCTCGCCGGTGTTCATTTGCAAACAAGCGCCATTGTGACTGAAGTTATCGCAAACCAACGAACGAATGACGCACAGATCGTCAACGTATCCTGACAAGTGGGGCAGCAGTTCGCTCACCTCCGTGCCACATTCTCCATGCCGTGCGAACTTAAAGGGGCTGGCCAGTAGATTGCTCGTCTGCGACCGGATGAAATCCGGCTTTTCAAACGGGAGCGGTTTCCCGTCGTCCTTTTGTAGTTGCGGTTTGGGGTCGAACGTATCGACATGCGAGGGACCACCCGACATAAACAAAAAGATCAGGTTTTTCGCGCGAGGAGCCAGATGAGCAGCCGCCTCCGCCGGGCTGACGCCGGCGGACACCGATGCGTCTTCAGCCAAAAGCGACGCCAGTGGCAGCATCGCAAACCCGTTGGCAAAGCCCTTGAGCATTTGCCGACGGGACGGAGTTGTTTGTAACGGATCGAATCGGTCCATGGTGATTGACCTGATAGATGTTATGGCTTGCTTCTGCTACCCAAGGTAAATATATCAGTGAACGTACACAAACTCATTAGTACTAAGCAAAATATGGCAGTAATCTGCTAGTGCCTCATTTTTCCCATCGGCGATGGCAAGCACGCCGATTTGCATTTCTGCCGGCGTCGGGCGACGTGCGTAAAGCGTTTCATAAGCAAAGTTAATCATCTTTTCGGGGCTGGTCCCAGCCTGGCTTTTTAACCGTTCCGCCAGGGCCTCGGCCTGCTGGCGAACGAATGGGTGATTCATCATGAACAGTGACATCGGCGCCACCGTCGATTCATCCCGTAGGCCGACGATCGATGTATTGTCAGCCGCATCGAACAGCCGCGGATACGAAGAGACGTCGGAACGCACCGACGCCAGGTAGAGTGTCCGCCTCGGGTTGGAGAGTTCTGCCAGAGGGGGACCTCCGGGCGAGATGTCCAGATTGCCTGCCACGAAGAGCATGGCGTCACGAATCGCCTCGGCTTCCAGCCGTCTCCGCGGGGCACGGCCGAGCAGTTTGTTATCCGGGTCGCGCTCGATCGATTCCGCCCCGGGTTGGCTCGACTGCTGATACGTCCGTGTGTTCATGATCAGGCGATGCATGCTCTTGAACGACCACCCTGTTTTCACGAATTGAGCTGCCAGGTAATCAAGCAACTCGGGATGGCTGGGAGGTGTTCCCAGTTTGCCGAAATTATTCGATGTCTCCACAATTCCCCGTCCGAAATGGTACTGCCAAATCCGGTTGACTATCACGCGGGCGGTGAGCGGATTACTGGCGTCGCCCAGCCATTTCGCCAATTCCAGTCGACCGCTTCCGCTGATCATGCCGAGTTTACTGCCTGTCTTCAGGATTTGCGGAACATCACGCGCGACGACACCACCCAAATGATTGTAGTCTCCGCGCTTGTGCATCCGGGTGTCATGGATTCCCTCATACTGTGACTTCGGGACGCCGCCTTCCTGGGCACCCATCGCGAAATCCACCTTGGACAGAGACGCTAGTGTGTTTTCGATTTTGGCGATTGACGCCCGTGCGTCATCCACCTTTTTCTGAGCGTCGGGATTCAAATGTGTCGGTTCGATCAGCGCCCACAGGCCCCGGTCGGCGCTGGCATAATCTTCTACCACGACCGCATCCGGTGGATTGATCTCAGGCGGAATGGCGCCCGCCAACATGCCGGCAAGGTGCTGTGTTCGTTCTTCCAGATTCGATTCCTGCGCCGAATCAGCGACGGCCGCATACCATTGGGCCAAGGCCGAATCGGGAA
>PBTE01000195.1 GCA_002726515.1 Planctomycetaceae bacterium
GAGGGCCGAAACGTCTTCTACGCTCACGCCCAATTCCATGGCCAGAAAAGTTCGGTAACGGGCGGTGTCCAGCACGCCGGCTTGTCCCAGAACACGCTGGTGGGGAAAACCACTGGTTTGGAAGGCTTGTTGGACCATCGCATCCAGCGGGTTGCTGACAACAATGAGAATCGATTCAGGGCTCGTGGTTTTAACCTGCTCGGTGACAGAGGCGACAATTTTGGCATTGGTGGCCAACAAGTCGTCTCGACTCATGCCGGGTTTACGAGGCAGGCCAGCAGTGATGACCACGACATCACTACCAGCCGTGTCCGCATAGTCGTTCGTGCCCAGAATATTTGCGTCGAATCCCATGATCGGCGAGGATTGCATCAAGTCCAGTGCTTTACCTTTAGGCATGTCTTCGGTTTGGGGAATATCGAGTAATACGATATCTCCCAGTTCAGACGCTCCACACCAATGTGCTGTTGTTGCACCTACGTTTCCTGCACCAATGATTGAGATCTTGGACCGACGCATGAGATACTCTTCCTTTCGACGAGGGGAAACCGATGACTCCGTGAATATGAATCGGCCATAGCTACAAGTCAAGTGCCGTCACCGCGGAGGAGATTTCTGAGAGGGGATTTCTGGCGATGGCGGATCAGAATCAATTTTGAGGTTTTCAAGCGACGCGTCTGCGGGTGGTTGGAAATGTTTGGCCACGACGGTACGGCGAAACACGGCATCCCCTCGATTTAGCCGACCAATAAGGATCCACAAGCTCAGCAGAAAACAAACCGCTACAACGCCGCAAGCGATTCGATAGGCCGGATGGAAACTGTTTCGTCGCTGAATCCATTTCGGTTCAAACCCTACGATCAGGGGACTGAACTGTCGGCGGTTGGGACCTTTTGCTGTCGTGAAATCGGTCTCGTAGCTGTAGATTTTATAGTAGAATCCGCTGACCCGTATTGCTTCATTGACATCATCCCCCTCTGGCATGCCGGCAGGAAGTTGTGCCACGCAACAAACGACCGGGTAGGTGGAGTAATAAGTAGGTTCCGGGTCGTCGGAGCTTCGTTTGACACGAACGCTTTCGTTGACGAAGACATTTAACTCGTAATAATGATCAATGCCGAATCGATTGCGGATGTCCGCCGCTTCAATGGCGATTCGAACAGCGCGACGAACATTGCCGCTTATGCTAACGAGTTCTCCTCGACCGGCACGCTGTACCTGACTACCGAGCAACTTGGCCAGACGGGTGTTGTGGGGGAGACGGGAATCTGCTGTCGTGGGAGCAGTGCCGGCAGTTGCTGCCAACAATTGATAGAAGCATTCACGATCGTCTTTGGTCAGGGCCTGGCGATCTTGGATTTGATCGAAAAGTCCCACGTCCATTCCTAAATTTCCCAGGATCAAGAGAGAGGATGTTGTTGCCAACGCCTTGTCGATTCGATCTGGCATCCATGCGATTCTCGGAGCCAGGAGAACGGGGAGAGGTCTTTTCGTTACCTCGGCACCGTCCAGCTTGAAAAATAACCCGTGACCACTGACTCGCTCATCCATCATTTTTCCAACATGAGGTTGCCAGGATTTGGGAATGTTGAGGGTGTAAACAATGACTTTTCCCGTCGAGTTTTGTAGGTCCAGCCGGACACGATAAACTTGCCCTAAATGCCAGCGTTGAGCCACCTCCCGAGGAAGTTCGACCAGATCAACGTGCGACGCACGACCCTGAAGAAAGAACGTGTCCGCGCGATGTTCGGCAGGGCTGTCGACAGCCTTCCACACGTTTTCTCCCGAGTGAGACCATTCGACAAGACGGTCCGTGCCGATACGAGGCAGTCGATGCAAAATCTTTGCCAGGACTTCAAATTCAATCCCTTGAATTTCTCGACCGTCATGGATTGAATCCCAAGCAGTTTGATCGAGGCCGGCATGTTCCAGCAGCACTCGCATTCGACCGTGCTTTGCCAGCGGATGGGCGAAAACAGGGGATACAGGATTCAGCGATATGAAAAACAGCAGGAGTGAAACCGGGTGAAAATTCATTGACGAGAACCTGACAAACCGTATGCACAGGGAAGTGCTGGAATTCATGCAACGCAACAACCTTGCAAATTCTCGGGCAACGAACTGCTGAGAGGCAAACAATCTAAAGGTCTTCCATTTTTCGCAGGGTGTTTCTGGTAGAGACCACATCCCGATCGAGTAACTGTTCGATTTGCTCAGCATGAATCTTCGCACCAGTACGGTGTCCATGTATGGGTTGTCGGCGTATGCTCAGCCAATAGATGAGTCCCGCCAGGGAGACTGACAAGATCGCTGTGCCCACCAACAAGCCCGCGATCGCGACGATGGGCGTCTTGGTTCCCAGGGGGCCCGGGACGGTCTGTTTCGGAGTCGCGGCCTTTGGATTCCAACGCATGGTTTTGGCAATGATCAGTGGAGCGGTTCGAGTGCCGTCTTGTGCCGAGTAGGGCAGGCGCTTGAAGAAAAACCCCGTCAATTCAACGGATTCACGAATCTGATTGCCAACGGGAAACCCTTTCGGCAGTTCCAAGGCGTAAACATTGACCGGGGCGTTGGGACCTCCCGAGGGCCTCAACCAACATACAAAGTAGTCTTCAATTCCCAGGTGATTCTTCCAGGCGGGAACCTGTTCTACTCGCCGCGCGCTACCGAGAAAAGTCACCAAACGGCCTCGATAGGCAGCGGGTTGTTGAAAAAGGGATACGAAACCGACCTGGCCCTCCGAAGCTCGCTCTAATTCTTCGGGTTCGGACTCTTGAAGGATTTCGAGAAGATTGCACCAGGCTGCGTTTTCGGGATGATGCAGTAAACGGTCGTCTTCTATTACTTCCAGTAAATCGGCTTCGACTCCCGGGAAATACGAGTCGCAGTTCTTCACGAATCTGCCAAGTGATTGATGCGGACGAATGATCAGTGCGTCGGGAACGTTGGCATCATTTTCAAAAATGCGGGTCGAAATCCGGCTGTCCACTGTCGGGTGATTGTTTCTATTTGACCCGTTCTGATGAGATTGAGCCGGCAATTGCTGTCCGTGCCACATCCAATCCCAAAATTTTGGCTTGCGAACCTCCGCCATCAACAGAGCCACTCCCAACAGTGAAGAGACCAGAATCAACAGGCGCAGCTGGACCCGGCGAGACATGTAGTTCGGCGGGCCGGACTGGCCGCTGGGACTGGTGTGGCGGAACTGGAGCATATCAGGAATCTTATACATCCGGCGGGCGCGGGTCAGCCCCACCGTTGGGATTGTTGCTTTGTCGTCGGAGGACACGAATTGGCTATTTTGACAGGGCTCCCTCACGTGGAGGCCCACGGAATTTTTTTTCACCGGTGTCTCAACTTCTCGTTTGGCCTGCCCCGTTAGACTCTCACCGGACAGCCTTCCGATGGAGCCAGGTCCGTTATTTGCAGTGACCACAGCCTACGGGAGGTGGTGAAAAATTTCGTAAAGAGTCTCCGGCAAAGCTTGACGGATGTCCCTCTAGCTAAACCCTACGATAATCCATGCAACCCGGTGGTGGAAAGCCTTTCCGACCGGTGCCCTATGGTTGTGGTAAAAGTCAAAAATGCATTACAATTTAAGAAGGTGAGAACTACCTCTTGTGACAGACAGCGCCGGAACCTGTCTGTCCGTTAACGGACGTCATCACGTTGCGTGCTTAAGGCCTGCAGAATTCTGGCAAGCGGTTAGCATTCTCGGCATGGTGTCGCCTCGCTGTTACGGCGTGATCATCTAGCCAGTTTACGCGGAGGAATGAGAAATGGGTCGTTTCCTATCCATCCGATCGTCGATAAACTGGATTTGTTTCTTGTCCGTTACCTTGCTGACCACGGAGTCGGGGCGCTCGACTGAACAGGTTGACCTGTTTCTGCGGGGATTGCGGGATCGGGGATACCACGAACTGGCATTGGATTACTTGGAGTATCTTCGAGAGAGCGACCTGATTGCTGAAGATGTGCGTGGAACCCTGTCCTACCAACGGGGATTAGTGTACATCCAAATGGCAATTCAGGAACGCCGCCCCGAGTTGCGTGGCGCTTTGCTCGACCGGGCTCAAAGCGCCTTGCAATCCTTCTTGTCAGACCACGGTCAGCATGTGCTTGCTCCTACGACCCGCCGCCAGTTGGGAAATGTCGTTGCATTACGTGCCCGCATGAAACTGGCAGCTTCGTCGAAGGCATCGACAGTCGCATCGCAGATGAAACTTGTACTGGATGCCCGCCAGCATTTCGAGGAAGCGCAAAAATTCTACAACGAATTGGAAGCGGATCTGCGCAGAATGCTGACGAGCATGCCGAAATACGCTGACCCGCAAACACATCCTGAACTTCATGCCGCTTTAACGAGATACCGCAACGACTACATGGACACTCGCATCCAGGGAGCGAAGGTCTTGCAAGAAAAAGCGTTGACGGCTGAAGCCGGTAGTGAACAGCGCCAGATGTGGCTGGAGGAGGCAATTGTAGTTTTTGATGATATTTATCAAAAGTATCGAAAATACTTTGCCGGATACAAGGCGTTGTTTTACCAGGCACAATGTCTGAGTGAACTCGGCCGATTCCAAGACGCAGTTTCCATGTATAGCGAGTTGTTGAACTGGCCAGGGGACTTTCCAGCCCTTCGAAAACTCAGGACGGAAGCTTTGACGGAATCGATTCGAATCTGGAGGAACGATACACTGAAGGACTATGCCCAGGCTATCACGACAGGAGAGGATTATGTGAAGCGAGCACGCTCGAACGAAACTCGCCAACCGGAGTGGCTGGAATTGAGGATGGAGCTCGCTCAGGCTCATCGAAGTCAGGCAGACGCCTTGGCAGAGAAAAATTCAGCTGACCCGGCCCAACGCCAGCATCGGAATCAGGCACGCAACCACGCGAAGCATGTCTCGCGGTCTCCAGGGCCTTTGAGGAAACAGGCCCGGCAAATGTTGGCGGAACTCGGGGAACAGGAGAATGCGCTTACTGCAGTTGAAGCGGACTTCAGGACATTTGACGAAGCGAGGGCAGCTGGGCTGGAAATCTTAGAACAAACGCAGACGGCATCCACCGTTATCAAATTGCTGGACGAGAAATTGAGTCGCGCCGAAAACGATGAAAAGCGCAAGGAATTGCTGGCACAGCAGGAACAGTCTCAACGCCAAGTCGACGAGGGGCGCGTTAGTGCTTTGCAGTACTTTCGTAGAGCCTTGGTACTGGTCCCGCGAGACCGCCCAGCTGATGAAGTTAACACCGTGCGATATTATTTGGCGTTCTTGTTATTCCAGAAGGAAGAGTATTTCGACGCAGCCGTGCTTTCGGAGTTTGTTTGCCGTGGTTATCCGGACGATTCCTTGTCAAACCATTGTGCTGGCATTGCCCTTTCTTGTTATGCGAAACTTTTGCGGCGGGCAAAACTTGATGATGTAAAAGATATTGAATTCGAGGTCGAGAAACTGCGCCAAATTGCAACCTACACTCTACAAAAATGGCCTCGGCGGCAGGAGGGGCAAAACGCGTTGGCGACTTTGGTGGATCTTGCGATCCAGAGAGGCAAGTACGACGAGGCGGAACAAATTTTAAATCAGATCGCTACGGACTCGCCACTTCGCGGTGAGGCAGAATTGAAGACGGGGCGGGCCCTGTTTCACCGCTACCGACAGATGGTAGGGCAAGGTGAGTCAGTGCAACTGTTGAAACTCAGGGATCGTGCAAGAAGAATTCTCGAAGATGGGATCAAACGAGTTCCAATGGGTCAGGTTTCCTTGAATCGGGCCGAAGCCGTGTTAGCACTTGCCAGCCTGCATCTCGATGCAGGGGAGTCGTCGAAAGCGATTCGTTTGCTGGAAAATGAACAAGAGGGCAGCCTCTCGCTCGTCCGGAGAAAACATCCACTTGCTGACAGGCAAGGTTTTGCCGAAGAGACTTACCGCGCGGCGTTGCGTGCCTACACCTTAGCTCTCGGGGAGGCGAAGACCTCCCCCGCGACTGGTCACTTGATGCGGAAAGTTGAACAGGCGATGACAGCGTTCGAAAGCGTCATGGGAGATTCTGCAGAAAGTCGTCGACGTTTAGTAGGAATCTACGTTAACCTCGCTCTGGAAATGCAGAGTCAGGTCGAGGTGGCTCCTGCCCAGGCACGGGTTGCCTTGTCGAAAGGCATCGCGAACTTTTTGCGCCACATCAGTGCTGGGACAGAAGATACCAAAATTCTCCATTGGGCTGCGGGAATGTTTTACGCGTTGGGAACGGCGAACGCTCCTCCTCGGGGGAAGCTAACGGGTGTTGCACTGGAGTACCATGAGGATGCTCTACAGGCTTATCAAAATCTTTTGAATCTCAGTAAGGAATCCGCGGCTCCCCTGGAACCGCAGGTGCTTGTTCAAGTCCAGCTTCGGTTGGCGATGATCCAACGCAGCATGGGGGAATTTCAGGCTGCCATTGCGGCCCTGGAGACCATCCTCCGCCAGCGAAATGCAATGCTGGACGCGCAAGTCGAAGCTGCCCGGACCTATCAGGCCTGGGCGGAGGCAGGAGACCCACGGCAGTTTGAACAAGCCATCCATGGCAAGCAGGTGGAGAAGGGATCTCGGCGCAAGATCGTGTGGGGTTGGGGTACCCTGGCTTCCAAAACGCAAAATCAGGAGAAGTATTCAGAAACGTTTCACAAGTCCCGGTACAACCTGGCTTTTTGTCGCTACCGCCATGCACTCAGTCTGCCGGAACCGCAACGTGCAAAAGGACTTTCCAAGGCCAAGAGGGACATTGCCTGGACGCAGGTTCTCCGCCGAGATCTAGGAGGTGATCTGTGGAAAGCGAAGTACGACCAATTATTGACGCAGATCGAGCAGGAACTTGCGCGCTCCAACGGATGAGAAATTCAAAAGCAACCCGAATCGTTTAAATCTTAAGGAGATAAACGTGGCTCATTTGGCCCGGAATATTATTTGGTTGTTGCTGGTGACAATGCCGACTTTGGTCCGGGGCCAGGGCGGTGGCGACTTTGTGCAGACGGTGGGGAAGGCTCCATCATTCGGAACGATTCGCAACATGAGTACCAATGAAATCATCATCAGTTCCAATGGGCGTGATTTGAAGGTGCCGGTGAATGAGCTGAAAAATGTCTCCTTCCGAAATGAGCCAAGCGAATTGAAACGTGCACGTCTCGACATTGCCAACGGTAATTACAATGCCGCCCTGACAAAGCTGAGAAAAATTGAGAAAACAGAAATCCAGTCAGCCTATGTCAGGCAGGATGTGGAATTTTACGAGGCGCTTGCGGGGTCACGCCTTGCGTTGGCTGGTGCTTTGGAGCCCAAGGAAGTCGCGGCGAAGATGTTCAATTTTGTGAAAACTTCGCCAGATAACTATCACTACTATGAGGCACTTGACGTGCTAGGTCGATTGGCACTGGCTATGGGAAAGTATGCAGCTGCCGAAGATTTTTTCGATAAACTCGAGAAGGCACCATGGAAACACCTTCAATGGAAGGCGATCTCGCTTCGGGCGACCGCCCAATTGCAACAAGGAAAACATTCGGAGGCTCTGCAAAATTTTGAGCGGGTTGCAAACTCCGACATCGGTGGTGCGGCTGGAGAGCGCCAGAAGTCACTGGCCCGGGTTGGTATGGTGGCCTGCTGGAGCCAGACGGGCGAAATCGAGCGGGGTATCGAATTGGCGAAAGAAGTGATTAAACAGGCGGAACCTGACGAGATTGAACTGAACGCCCGGGCATACAACGCGCTGGGGAGCTGCTTTCTGAAGCAGAAAAAACACAAATACGCCCTGCTCGCCTTCCTGCAGACAGACCTTCTCTACCAGGGTCAGGGTGATGCCCACGCTGAAGCGCTTTACCAATTGACCAAACTCTGGGACCAGTTGGACAAACACGATCGTGCCCGGCAGGCTAGAAATGTGCTCAAACAACGGTATTCCAATAGCTTGTGGGCCAAACGCATGTAAGCGATCTTTATTTTCGATTGAAAAGAGTTGGCGAGTTCCCCGCTGTGGTTTACCACAAGGTTCCGCCAGCATTAGAATGTGGCTTGGGGCGGTGGCCGTTTTAGAAAAATGTATTTTTCCGAGCGCCGCAAAGAGAGTGATAGCAGAAAATGTTTTCGAGACGGCCATCATCCGGGGGAGATGCTCTTTCGGGATGTTGGTGTCACGGGGTTATATTCAACAGATTTCCTGATCCATCGGGGGCGATTATGTGTTCTAGGTTTCTCAATAGATTCTGGCTATTGTGCTTGGGTACGTTGGTACCCGTGATGACGTTTAGTGGTACTTTCACCTGGCACATGTTTGGGACACCTCTTGTGGCCGTTGCACAGCAAGACATTGCAGCAGACGCAGCGGGCGAAGCAGACGCAGCGGGCGAAGCAGATGCAGCGGGCGAAGCAGATGCAGCGGGCGAAGCAGATGCAGCGGAAGCGGACGACTCGTCAACGTCGCCCCCAGTAGGTGAACAAAGTCTGCTTGAAATGTTCTTTAGCGCCTTGGGCTGGCTGTTTTTCCCGGTGTTTCTGGCACTCTCGTTCACACTGGTGGCCCTGCTCATCATGAACATTCTGACGGCTCGGCGCGATAATGTGGTTCCGTTGCAATTGGTTGAAGGATTTGAAAATCACCTGAACGAGAAACAGTACCAAGAAGCCTTCGATCTGGCAAAGGCCGACGAATCCTTTCTGGGTCAGGTGCTGGCTGCTGGCTTGGCCAAAGTTTCCGTCGGGTATCAACAGGCGATTGAAGCCATGCAGGAAGTTGGGGAAGAGGAAAGTATGAAGTTAGAACACCGCCTGAGTTATATCGCTTTGATCGGTACGATCAGTCCGATGGTGGGGTTGTTCGGTACGGTGTGGGGCATGATCGTGTCGTTCAAGGTGATTGCGGACCACCCGGATGTGACGCCCAAGCCTTACGAACTGGCCGCCGGCATTTCCACGGCCCTGGTCACCACATTAGTCGGTCTGGCAATCGCCATTCCGGCCATTGCAGCGTACAACATTCTCCGCAACCGTGTCTCCCGGTTGGTACTTGAAGTCGGCATTGTGAGTGAAGGATTGATGAGTCGTTTTGAAATATCTGATGAGACGAAGGGCTAGGTCCCGTGCGTATCAAGAATCAAAAGGCAACAATCCATGAAGGTGATTTGACACCGATGATCGACATGACTTTTCAGTTGATCGCGTTTTTCATGGTGTTAATCAACTTTACAGATACTGACCCTGACCAGCGTATTCAGTTACCTTCCAGTGTTCTTGCCAAACCGCCAGACACCGCGCTTGACATTCCGATTACTCTTCAGTTGACCAAGGAGGGCCAGGTCATCATCGGCGGTGAAGAGTGGACCATTGATGATGTGAAGTCTAAATTGACCAGCGAGAAGCAATTCCTGGAGTACCAACAGAAATCTGCAACGGACGCGACAGTCATCGTTCGTGCTGACAAAGTTGCTAAAACGGGCCTTGTGCAGAAACTCGTGGAGGTATGCCAGGAGGCTGGATTTGAAAAATTTGCTCTGCGCGCCGAACAGGAGCAGCTATGAAAATCCGCAACCGCGCGACAGGGGCTGAAGATACTGCACTACAGATGACACCGATGGTCGACATCGTATTTCAACTGCTTGTCTTCTTCATGATGTCCTTCAAAATAGTCACTCTAGAAGGTGATTTTAACATCAAAATGCCACTTTCGAATGTAAATCAAGGCCCCGTGGATGACACCCTATTGAGATTGGATGTTCGTCTAACCGCTTATGAAACCGGGGAATTGTCCGGAGTTTATTTTAACGATCAGAAGTTGGGGAGTGACAATCCCTTTGACGAACTTCATGCCGAAGTGATGCTGCTCGCTGGTTCGCAGGGGACTCAGAACAGTGCGGAAGACATGGAGGCGAAATTCACTTGTGATTTCGATTTGCACTACCGACATGTCATTCAAGCGATCACCGCCGTTACGGGAAAAATTTCGGAAGATGGCAAGATCGTGAAGCTCATCGAGAAAATCAGTTTCGCTCGACCTGATCAGCAGACTGACAGCGGGTGAAATGGAACAATTGGATGACTGTTGGAACCTTACGGAATTTTTTTCCGACCTCTGGTAACGACTAAGCTCGCGGATGAAATTGCTGGTGGATGTGTTTCAGATGTGACTGATCGACGTGAGTATAGATTTGAGTAGTGGCGATGCTTGCGTGCCCGAGCATTTCTTGGACTTGCCGCAGATCGGCTCCTCCTGATAACAGGTGCGTGGCGAAACTGTGTCGCAAGGTGTGGGGGCTGATGGGAGCAGAGGGATCCACGCGAGCCGCGTATTTTTTGACCAGTTCCCAGATAGCTTCCCGTCTCAGTTTCCTGCCCCGTCGTGATAACAGCAGCCAGGCAGGTTGCGTACCGGCAGTGGCGACCAGTACTGGACGTTCGATTTTCAGGTAGCGCCGTACCGCTTCCCTCGCTGGCTTCCCGAGAGGAACGAGTCTCTGTTTGTTGCCCTTGCCTTGACAAAGGCAGTAACGCTCCTCCAGGTGTACATCACGGACTTTCAGAGACGAAATTTCCGAGGCGCGACAACCGGTGGCGTAAAGCAATTCCAACGTAGCCCGGTCTCGGAGTCGCAGTGGATCCTGGGCGTTGGGCGCCGCCAAAAATTTGGGCACCTCTTGCGGAGACATCACACGGGGTATCCGCTGCCAAAGTTTTTGGCTACCCAGTAATTCAGCAAGATTCTGCTGCAGAATTCCTTCGAGTTGAAGGTAGCGGAAAAAGACCTTTAACGAAACGATGTGCCGTGCAATACTCGCGGTTGCCAGTTCCTGGTCGTGTAGCCAGGCTGCGTATTCTGACAATTGCTGAATGGTCAGGTTCACAAGTTGTCGTTTTCCCAGCCACTTGCTAAAACGACGTAGGTCACGAGCGTAGGCCGCGACGGTGTTCCGGGCCAAATGGCATTCGTTCAGCAGATAATTGCCGAAGGCTTCTGTCCAGCGTTGAGCTTCGTTGCCGTGCTGGCGTGGTATCGGCCGAATGACTTTCCTGCGCGGTCGAGTTGTCAAGTTGCCTGTCTCCGCGAGGTGAATGGTGTCTACGGAAGGATTCGGATGAAACATTGTTGAGGATTCAACTTGACTCAGCCGAAGGATAAGGAACTTGGAAACTTGTAATTAAAATGAAGCATTCATAGCGGTTGATAGGATCAGGACCCCTGAAATGCAGAACATTGTCATTTTGAAGCCGTACAAATTCATACCACCACATCGAGGTAACTGGTGGCCAAGTTTCGTTCAAACCTTTCGACTCATTGACCGTTGGCTCCGTCGCTCACACGGGGTGGTACAACATGAGTGTCGAAATCTTGAGCGGCTTGAATCGTCGCTGGCTGCGGGACACGGCATTTTGTTAACCCCCAATCATAGTCGTCCTTCAGATCCCATCGTGATGGGGTTTCCCGCACGTGAATTGCGGACTCATGTTTACGCCATGGCCAGCTGGCATCTTTACAATCAGGATCGTTTCAGTGCTTTTGCTATCCAGAAAATGGGCGGATTCAGTGTCAATCGAGAAGGAATGGATAGACAAGCCATCAATACAGCGATCCACATCTTACAGACAGCCGAACGTCCGCTGATTGTTTTCCCCGAAGGAGCGACCACCCGGCTCAATGATCGCCTGCAGCATTTTTTGGATGGTATTTCGTTCATCGCCCGCACGGCTGCCAAGAGACGACTGAAGGCTCACGCTGAGGGTAAAGTTGTTGTCCATCCGGTCGCCATTAAATATTTTTACCAGGGAGATTTGCTGGAGGCAGTCGAACCTACCCTGTCTTCCATCGAAGAACGTCTGACCTGGCAGGCTGCGACTGAGATGCCACTGATCCAACGGATTGTGCGGATCGGAAGTGGCTTGCTATCACTCAAGGAAATTGAGTACTTTGGCACAGAACAAAAGGGTAGTTTCAGGGACCGTCGCTCCGCCCTCATCGATCATCTCTTGAATCCGATCGAACAAGAGTGGCTTGGTGGTACGAAAGAAGAAGAAGGAGTGATTTCTCGAATCAAATCACTGCGGATGGTAATTGTACCTGAAATGACGCGAAATGAACTCAGTCAAGAGGAACATCGCCGTCGCTGGAAACAACTGACCAGCATTTACCTGGCTCAGCAGGCATCCTTTTACCCTGAGGATTATCTGCAGGCTCCGACCAGCGTCGACAGGATTCTTGAGACCGTTGAACGCTTGGAGGAAGACTTGACGGACGTTGTGACTCCCCATCCTCCTTACAAGGTGGTTATCGACGTGGGCGAGTCGATCGAAGTCAGTCCCCAGCGTGATCGCGATGCTGACACGGATCCTCTCATGGACTCTATTCGAGACAACTTGCAAAAGATGCTGGATGGCCTGGCTTGTGAATCAGCGATCTACGAAGGGAAGTGACGAACCGGACTGTGCGGCAGATGAGCGAACAAAATGGAACGGGTAGTCACGGGACCCGGCATGACAGGAAAGAACAATCCACCTGCCCGTTGTATTCGTACTGCCATTGTTCCCGCGGCTACCCGGGCGATGATTCCTGCCTGGCAGCCAGAACGACTCGGGGATGATGGATTAGATCCTTGACCGTTCGGGGCTCACCGAAGGCAGGGTGTTCTTCAAACAACGCCAAGACTTCATCTGCAATCATGGGGCTGATTTCGGTGATCAGCCACCCCTGAGGCTTGAGGTGCTTGACGCCTTCATCGATCAACCGGTGGATCAATTCTGTACCTCGTTTTCCCGCCAGCAGTGCTTGCCGGGGTTCATGTTCCCGGACATCGGGGGCTAGATTGTCCCACTCCGACTCGCGAATGTAAGGAGGGTTGCTGATGATGTAATCAAATCTGTGGCCTGTCCGCAGGCTTGAAAACAAGTCTCCTTCGATCAGATCGACCCTTTCCTCGACTCCGTGGTCCTCCGCATTGAGTCGTGCGATATTCAGTGCCGTGGGACTCACGTCGACGGCCGTGATTTGAGAATCTGGAACATGTAGTGCGGCGCAAACGGCTAGTATTCCACTGCCGGTTCCTACGTCCAGTATCTCAAGCGGTCCATTTTCCTGCCGGTGTTGCTTTACCAAGTCGAGCAAAGCGACGAGCACAAATTCCGTTTCAGGCCTTGGAATGAGCACGTCAGGAGTAACACGAAAGCTGTGCGAATAAAATTCTCGGTGACCTACCAGGTAGGCCACAGGAGTACCCGCTGCTCGCTGCCGAACCAACTCACGATAGGCAACACGTGTCGGTTCCGCCGCGGTATTTTGAAATGCCGTGTATAACTCAATCCGCCGGCAGCCACTTGCTTCTGCCAGAAGTACTTCCGCATCCAGTCGTGGCGACTCCGAGCCATTTCGCTCGAGATACCCGGTTGTCCACGCCAGGAGGTTACCAATGGTCCAGTCTGAATTGTCCATCATCGCTTCGCAGAAGAACGGGTGTCAATTCTCGTCAAGATTTCCCATCGAGCGGCGCAAGTCGTCTCGGTCGAAATCAACCAAAGCACTGGTGATAGGTTCCAGGTTGCCTGACATGAGTTGATCCAGTTTGTAGAGTGTCAGGTTAATACTGTGGTGTGTGACACGATTTTCCGGGAAATTGTAAGTCCGGATACGTTGACTGCGGTCTCCGGATCCGACCATGGTTTTGCGTTCATCAGCACGTTTTTTTTGTTCCTCTTGCTGCTTCATGTCATAGATGCGCGACTTGAGGACTCGCAGCGCTTTCGCCAGGTTCTTATGTTGACTTTTCTCATCCTGGATCGCGACAGCGATACCGGTTTCATGGTGAGTTAATCTGACAGCGGATGCGGTCTTATTGACATGTTGACCACCAGGACCGCTGGCGTGATAGATGTCCTTTCGATAGTCATCCGGTTTCAGGTTGACTTCGACGTCTTCTGGTTCCGGTAAGACGGCGACCGTTGCTGCAGAAGTGTGAATCCTTCCTTTGGTTTCCGTTTCGGGCACGCGCTGAACTCGGTGGCCACCGCTTTCATATTGCAATTCACGGTACACTCCTTCACCTTCGAAGGCCAGCGAGATTTCCTTGAAACCCCCCAGTTCAGTGGGGCTGGCAGCCAATAATTCTGTTTTCCAACCTTTGTGTTCAGCATGCTTCTTGTACATCTCGTACAGGTTTCTGGCAAACAAGGCTGCTTCGTCTCCGCCCGTGCCGGCGCGAATTTCCATTACGCAGCGACTGCGATGAGCGTCTTCGCCTCCCGCCGTCATGTCCAGCAATTCGGACCAGGATTTTTCTCGGTCCTCCTTCAGTTGGACCAACTCCAATTGGGCCAGCTCACGCATTTCAACATCGTCCCCCGTGACCATTTCTTTGGCTTCACTGATCTGCTGACTTAAATCCTTGAATTTGCGATAGGTCGTAGCCAGGGGTTTGAGGGACCCGTGCTCACGAGCAACAGCGGAGATTTTTGTCGAATCGGCCAGGATAGCAGGGTCGATCAACTGGTTTTCCAGCTCACTAAATCGCTTCAACTTCTGTTCAAGCATTTCCCGCATACTGATGAGCCCCTGCCGTGCCTGGTAGACGGGATCACATGTTCTAGTCGTTTATATGGCGACGACTGGAACGCTGGAGCCCCGAACGCTTTGCAAGCCTGCCTGAGAAAATCTATGGTACTTAATTCGCTGGAGACCTGCGGTATTACGAGTTTCGAAGAGATCCTTTGACTGTTGAGACCTCCTCGACTCAAGATTGAAACCAGGTACCCGCTTCGTGTTTGTGTTTCAATAAAGTGCTTAGCGTCACTTGTAGAACACGGATCATACCGTGTAATCGAAGATTCTGAAAAGGCTAAGATTGGGCTGGTTTCTTTGGCTTCTGCTTTTTCTTCCCCTGCTGGAGGCTGCTGTAGCCAGATGCGGCGAATTTGCTCTTGAATTTTTCGATCCGACCTGCGCTGTCGACGTATTTCAGTTTACCGGTATAAAACGGATGGCAGGCGTTACATATGTCTACCTTCATTTCTTTCCGTGTGCTGCGAGTGGTAAACGTGTTGCCACAGCCACATCGCACGTTCGTTTCGTGATATTCCGGATGGATATTTTTTTTCATGGCTTGCTTCCCACTCCCGGAGAGGGGCCAAAGTTTAAACAACAGGGAAACTTAAAGTATAAGAGGAAAGCAGCGATTCGACAAGTGACGTGTGGCTTTGCGACCCGTACGTCTCCACGACACGCGGAGGGGAGGGAGCCCTGGCTGAACAGCCGCAAGCGGCTGTGGGCCATAGCCGGCCCAATCGGGGCTCCGTTTTTACGGTTTCATCACCTGTCGAACCTTTCCTGTTTGCCCGTGGTGAGCGCGCGGGTGCTCTGCGGCAAGATCCCCGGCCGAAGTGCTATTGTATCCACTGACCATTTCACGGGTCAGGATGTCAGGGAGTTCGGATCGACCTTTTCCCGTAGCCTGTCAGCGATCCAGGTGTCAAGAAGCAGTTGGCTGCTTGAACGGTTACCATGGGCAAGATCGTCAGGCCTCCGAAGTCGGTGACCGCGACGAGCAGGCCTGCGACGAGCGTTTTCTTGCTTCCCGCAAAGCCAACGGCAATTCGATCTGCGCGGGAGAAACCGGTCATGCGTCCCAAACCGTGTCCCGCTGCAACCATGGCCAAGTGGATCACCACCACCGCCAGAAGCATGCCCACAAAATCAAGTGTCTCCG
This sequence comes from Planctomycetaceae bacterium, assembly GCA_002726515.1. Lineage (GTDB taxonomy): Bacteria > Planctomycetota > Planctomycetia > Pirellulales > Pirellulaceae. Next base: position 15,707 of record PBTE01000195.1, read on the forward strand.
GGCCTTTTTCCGAGGGCGGGTCGACAGTTCCTGTCCGACCTTGATGGATCCCAGCCACACCATCAACAACCCACCGAGTTGAGCGAGTACTGCCAACGTTTTTTGGAGAGCGTACCCCGGCGAGCGACGGGGGGAAGCAAGCGGAACAATTGACCGAATTGACAATTTTCTGAAATTCCAGTGGCAGTGACATCACAAATAGCACACATGCCACGAGCACATTGCGTATGGCTCCAAGTTCGGCCAGGGACTTCATTGGGTCGGAAACGGTGTAACCACCAGGGACTACCAGAGCGAGAGATATCAAAAACCAGCGTTTCTTTAGGTGATGCATACTTTTCGGAAGTGCACTAGGTGACTTCGACCTGTCTGATTAAAATCGAACAGGAGGATGCCTCCCTGCTTTTCCTGGATTGTTCTCGCTGCCTCATTCTGCCAGTTTTCTCTAAGATCCAGCCGTGTTTAACTTTCTACCGTAATGGTCGTCCAATATGTTGCGTTACCTGACAGCTGGCGAATCTCATGGGAAAACCCTGCTGGTTCTTGTCGACGGATTTCCCGCGGGTGTAGAAATCGAAACAGCCAGTATCGACGTTGAATTGAAACGCCGGCAAGGAGGGTATGGACGTGGTGGACGGATGCGGATTGAAACGGACAAGGTGGAAGTCATGTCCGGTATCTGGAAAAACACGTCTCTGGGGAGCCCGATCGCATTGCAGGTGATCAACCGGGACTACAAATTGGAACGGCTTGAAGACCTGGAACGCCCCCGGCCCGGTCATGGAGATTTAACAGGAGCCGTCAAATATCTGGGCCCCATCCGTGCTGTTCTCGAGCGGGCAAGTGCTCGGGAAACGACTGTTCGGGTAGCGGCTGGTGCTCTGGCCAAGCAGTTGTTGCGTGAGTTTGAAATCGAAGTGATCGGGTACGTGGCTGAACTGGGTAGTGTCGTTATTGATCCGCAAGCGGGCTCAGTAGACCAACAACGATCCACGCGCGACTCGAGCATTGTTTATTCGCTGAATCCGGATCAGGATGAACAGATCAAGCAATTGATCGACGAAACGAGTAAAGCGGGTGACACGTTGGGAGGTATCGTCGAGGTGCGGGTCGAGGGCTTACCCTTTGGATTGGGGAGCCACGCCCAATGGGATTGCAAACTAGATGGCAGGATTGCACAGGCTGTGATGTCGGTGCAGGCGATCAAAGGGGTGGAGATTGGTCTAGGTTTTGAGGCTGCTCGACGACCCGGATCTCAGGTCCATGACCCGATCGAGTATGACGAGAAACAACGAGAGAATTCTCACTTGGGTTACGTGCGTCCTACCAACAACGCCGGGGGTTTGGAAGCGGGAATGACTAACGGCCAACCGTTGGTGGTACGGGCCGCGAAAAAGCCGATCAGCACGCTGAGTAAGCCCCTGCCATCGATCAACATGGAAAGTAAAGAGCCGGAATCGGCATCGTATGAACGGAGTGATGTGTGTGCGGTACCGGCTGCGAGCGTAATCATTGAAAATGTCGTCGCGTTTGAAGTGGCGGCCGCCTTGGTTGACAAATTTGGTTCCGATAGTCTGTCTGAAATGAAGGCTCGCTGGGAATTGTTTCACCAGATGGCTCGCGAGCAGTGATGGTGGAAGTTATTGAACAGGGAAGTTCAGCATGCATCCCACAACCAGGCGCTGGATTTGTCGCTCGGCATTCGTCGTGTTCTGTTTGCTTCCCACGAGTTTGGTCCTGGCCCGCATCGTCGCTCGCAAACTACCCGGTTACACGAGAAGAATGGAAGTTCTCCTCTCTAATGAACTGGACATGAAAGTATCCGTTGACGACTTGTGGCACCCACGTCCGGGGGTGACTGTGGCCGAAGGGGTTGTCATCACTGACCCGGAATCGGGTACTGTCTTTAGCCAACTCGATCGGGTTCGTCTGACTTTCCCGGCAGGTAAATGCCGACTTGAACTGGGCGAAACCGAATTAAACGGTGAGCGACTCACCCAGATTTACCATCGCATGCATCGTCGTCTCCAGCGTCGTCCTGGGCCGGACCAGGTTTCATTCAAGCTTAACGGATCAAAAATTAAGCTGCTGACCGACCAGAAAGAATATCGCCTGACTGATCTCGATCTGCAATATGAACCGGGCCAAGAGGAAACCGGGGTGTCGATTGATTTTCGCGTGGCCGATTTCAAAATGGCGGAGAAGACCCGGATACGCTGGAAACGTAAGCACGACGCGACCCCCCCCTTCACGCGTGTCCAGTGCTACACCCACGGGAGCGCCCTCCCCTGCCATCTTCTGGCAGGTTTTCTTCCAGAGATCCGTCGATTGGGTGAAGATTGCACGATCAACGGTTTTGTGAGCGCCGATTTTCATCAGGCGGAAGGTTGGCAGGCGGAAGGCGAGTTTGTATTGGCCCAGGTAGATATGGACCGCCTGGTGACGGACGTGTTTACTCAACAGTTGAGCGGAAAAGCCAGTATTGGCGTGCATCGTTTGGTAGTTTGTGCCAATCGCCTGTTGATCTGCAGCGGCGAATTTCACATGCAGCAAGGTACTATCAGCCGCTCATTGTTGGAAAATGCGGTCCAACATATCTCCATACGGTCGCCGCAAACCCTGAAATCTCTCGAAGGCGAATCGGTACGATTTGAATCACTCGATTTTGGATTTCGGGTGGACGGTAATGGATTCCAGTTGAGTGGTCGAAGTGCTGAACCGGCAGTGGGGGCGATTCTTTTCGTTCGGCCCGGAGTGGTGTTCCATGAGCCGATGGGAAATCGACCGTTACCATTGGTGAACCTGATTCGAATGTTGGTGCCATACCAGCAGTTCTGGGTGCCGGCGACTCGGGAGACCGAATTGCTGTGGCTCCGATTGCCGAGGATGTCAAACGCCCGTTCCGGGGACTGGACCTCACGTTGAGTTTTCAAAGAATTCTGGAAAACAAAAGGCCCTCGACGGGACTAATTCAGCCGATCGGCCGTTTGTTGCAAAGGCGAAAATGGTCGCTGCCTTGTTGAATCTGGTGGTTCGCTAAGCGCGAATCCTGGAACCGATCAGAAGACCGACAAAAACTGCGAGAAAGCCAAGCACGAGGTTTGCCACTACACTCGTTGTGCTAATATGCCAGTTTCCGCGTTGTGCGTGGGAAACGGTTTCCAGTCCAAAGGTCGAAAAAGTCGTCAGGGACCCCAGAAACCCACTGGCCAGGGCAAGATAAATTCTGCGATTCTGGGTGGGTGTTCCACAGGCGACCAACAAACCTAACAGGAAACATCCAGTCACGTTGACCAGAAGAGTACCTAAAGGAAATCCGTCACCCAGTATTCTGCGGCACACGTGGGAAACACCGGTACGCGTGAGAGCACCCACAGCGGCTGAAACGGCGATCAAGCAAATATCAATGAACAAATTCATGAAGACAAAGTTGACGTTTCCGCATAGCGGCGATAACTCCACCACCTGTTCGTAGGCACGAGTCCCATGCCGATGATTCCCAAATGGAATAGCACCCAGCATGCCAGCTTGAACAAGACGCCTTCCGTGAATCCGTAGGAATGCAAACCAACTCCCAGTTCGTTGACGCCAAACCAGGACCAAATCACGGCAATGTTACCCGCGCCGGCCAGCACAGCCAGTCCTCGTTCCCGGATCATTCCCCCCCAGCGTGCATGTAAAACCAGTGCATTCCATATGACAATGATTAGCGCACCGTTTTCCTTTGGGTCCCAGCCCCAAAATCGGCCCCAGGAGTCATCGGCCCAGAGGCCTCCCAACACGGTTCCCACAAAACTGAAGAGGATTGCAAAGCAGATGACTCCGTAGATGATCCGCGCGGCCGATTTCCTCACCGCAGGCGAACCCGCGGGAGTCAGGATGCCAAGAAGGATATAGAAAATACCCGCAGCGCCCGCGAAAAAAGTTGCTGAATAGCCACAAGCGATGCAAACCACATGCGTTGCCAGCCAAAATTGTGTGTCTAGAACTGCCTGCATGACGCCGATCGTATCACCATTTCCCGACAGAGAATGCGCAATAATCAGTGTGGAAAATCCGGTAGCGGCACCCAGCACATTACCAATCCCCAGTCCAAACAACAGTTCCAGTGCAATTCCCAGGATAACGCACCCCCAACCGATAAAGACTGCGGATGAATAGAGATTAGTTACCGGAGGTCTTCCGGACAAATAGATCCTGGCCAGTAGCGCAAAAGAGTGAATCAGCAAAGCCACTACGATCAAGAAAAATGCCGTTCGATTTAAAGGTTGGCGCCAGCCGATCCAGGAGGCCAGGGAGAGAAAGAATACCAGTAGGTAGAGAATCTGGGATTGTGTAAACAAGGAGGCATGGTTGAAAAAGGATTCAAATGCCGTTGATTCGGTCTGGTACTGTTGTGGTGGAACATTTGTCAGGGAGTTTTGAAATTCCTGTATTGCGGTGTTGAATGCTTCCGAATTGTTTGCCCGATACGAGGACATCATCGTTTCCATCGCTTGTGAGAACGGATTAGCAGGGTTTTGGAGTGTTCCACCCTTCAGGGACTGCTGAATCGCTGTTTGCAATTCTAACTTGACCGAACCGACCTCACGCATCAACGCTTGTCGGGCAGCCTCGTACGTGCTCTCACGAATGGCTTCATCCATTTGCTCATGAATGCGCACTGCCTTGGCTTTAATTTCGCTGTCAGGCGATACCGTGTCATTCTTCCTCAAAATGTCTTCGATCATGCTGGTGACCCGCAATGGGACCAGCTTTGTCAGACTTTCTTCGCTCAACAGCCGATCCGCCAGGCGTTGGGAAAGTTGCTCTGGATCGGTGGCTTCGAAATTCTTGGCCATTTTTTTCAGGGAGAGCGTGTTCAAGGCAGAAGCCAGGGGAAGCCAGGTTTCATCCGGGGAATCGAAGCCCGTGGGAATCGCACGTGGAACAGGAGCTTCCGCCAGTTCACGATCGACACGTGCCATGGCCAACAACAAATACAATTGCTGGTCAGGCCCTGTCATGGAGAGATCCGGCACGCGATAAGATTCACGGAGTTTAAAGTAAAGTTGCAGACGTTCTTCCAATTCCAAGATTTTCTTTTGATAGACCGAGAGTTTCTCGACGTCGCTGGTCCGGGCCAGTTCCACCTGCTTCCGGAATTCTTCCATGCGCGGTGCGAATTCCTCCAAGGCGTAACGGTATCCCTGCCGCCCAGACAGTCCAAGCGTATTTAGCACATTCAGATTTTGAATACGAAAAACGCGATGATGTTTGGCATCGTCAGAGTGACTCAGTACATCCAGCAACCAGCGAATGGCCGGTTGGCGTTTGTCCTTAGTATCCTTGTAGGTCGATTGGTCAGAGATAAACCGTAAACTGTTGCGTGCTAAAGTGTCGTACGGTTTTACTCGTCCTTCATTCACGAGTGGTAGTTTGCCAAATTCATGAATGTCAAATTCAGTGGTATTTTGCGGATCCTTGAAGGTGAAGTACCCCAGTCCCAGGACCACCACAGCGGTGACTGCCAACGGTACCCACTGGCCCATCCATCCGACAGCCTGCTCCTGCACACTTCTTTCGTGATGTAGAAGAAAGCGAACGAGTTTTGTGGAAAAATGGCAGGTCATGCCCAGCAGCACCAACATGCAGGACACGTAAGGGATCATCCAGCCGGTGTTTTTGACTACCTGAAAAGTAGTATACTCTCGACCTTGAAAATTCTGGTAGCCACTTTGGTAAAAGGTCTCCCCGGCAAATCGAAGCGGATTATTCATCCAGATATGATCTTCACGATCGACGTTTAGTCCTTTGTGAATCAGACGGACGTCAGAAGAGTAGTTTTTCGGGGTTGTTGTTCCCAAGTAGTGGTCGGCTCGCACGTCAATCAGTTGCACCGAGTAAGGTTTGTAGTGTCGTTCAAAGCGAAGTGACAGTTTGAATTCTTTAGCGTCAACCTTAATCAGTTCCTGATTGCCCAGGGGTTGCGACAAAAGGTAGGTTCCCAGGACCTTGAAATTGTCGCGTTGTGTCAGCTTGACATAGGCAGAGGCCAAGTTGACTTTACTATCGTCCGTTCCGCCACCGGGGCGCAGTCGCTCCACCACGTACCTCAGTCCGGCACCATCGGTAGCGATGTTCTCCTGGTCCGGTTTTAACTCTCGAAAGGCCGAGTTTCTGAAAAATTCAATCACCTCGATTTCAAACGGTAAGTCATCGGGCCGGACGGATTTCTGGTCCAGAAATACAGACGACTTGCCGTTTCGAATCAGGGGAATGACGGTAACTAAATCCTCTTTCGAGTCTTCCTGGACAATTGCCAGTTCGACGGCCCGAATATCCTGCCCGTAGTTAACGGTGTTGCCCTCAGGAATTGTCATTTGTTCCTCGATGTCGTACTGGGCTACAAAAAACTGGCCGAACATGAGCACCCCAATACCAGCGTGAAGCAAAACAATTCCGGCGCGTTTTTTGAATACCATCCAGCAGCCGGCTAACATGATGAGAGAACCGAATCCGGCTTGCTGCAGTTGCCACAAGATGCGCATGCCCGCGTCACCCAGATAAACACGGTCTCCCTGTACGAAGAGCCAGGTGGCTGTAGCAAGCAGGGAGAGACTGGCGATCAGCGTGGCGGCAAAGATGCCGCGTTTCTGCCGGCTGAACAAGGAACCGGCGTAACCACCGACAAAGAGCCCGCTCGCGAGCAGAAGCGATTTGAAACACAGCCAGAGTGTCTTGTAATCGACAGGTGGGTTACCCTGAGTTCCGTCTATATTATGACCGCTCATGACCAGCAGCGCGGTGACAAAAATGCCCAAAACGATGGTGGTCAATCCAGTCGCCAGTCGGAATCCCCTGGCCTGAATTTTGAATCGAATGAGGTGGGCCGCTATCAAATTAACGACCGTCATTGTGCCGATCGAAGCACCTCCCGGAAAAGGAAGAGAGCCAGGTATATTCTGCCAATTGGGAAACCATGAGCGAGGGAAAAAAACTTGAAAAGGAACGATGGCTACCCATGAGGTGAAGTAGTCTTCCATCACTTCCCAGATACCCATGTCGATTTGGGCTAGCGTTCCAATCAAAATTAGAAAAATTGACAGTGCAAAGAGGGTCACCGTCAGCTTCAACGATGCAAGTCCGTTGAGGATTTGCAGAACGATTACAGAGCGAGAGCCTATGGCGTCCAAGAGTGCGCTCGACTCATCCCCCGGATTGGCAACTTCTGGAATAAACTTGCTGGTCGACATACGGAAATCTCATCGTAGTCAGAAACGGATCGAAGAGAAAAACTGCTCGAAATGTTTTTGTTCCCGGACCGCCAACTCGGTATCGCCTTTCAATTTGATAAACCAAGTCAGCCCGGCGTGCGACGTCAGGACGGCGTAAATAGTTTGCTGTGGTTGGATTTTGTCCGGACTGGTCAATTCAATCAGCTGCCCCGTAATGTTTCCCACCCGAACATTTTTCAGTTGCTTTTCCAACTCGTTGCCTTGGATTTTCTCAAGACCGATCTGAAGACGCCAACGATTGACGTTGTCTAGGACGTTGGCCATCCGAGGCGGAAAAGTACTAACGGTGATTTCTACCCGTTGGTCTCCGTCGACAACCTCCAACGCAACTACATACCGCAATGTGATTCCGCCACGTGATACAACCCGCTCGCCAGGTTGCCAACCGGGCGGAGTGACGTATTCGACTTGTGGCTGGGAAACGGTAGGTGCCCGATCGAGAGAGTCCGTAGTTGTTGGATTCGTAGTCCCGGGTACGTGGCCTCTGGCATTTGCGCTGCGATGACCTGACAGATCGACCAGAGTCGCCTGGCCATCTTCGAGTGCCACGGTTTTTATCGTCTGGGAATCATCCGGTGCTGAAAGAGGTGTCAGTCCCAGTTCTTTCCGCCAGCGGTTGATGTTGGACAACACATAGGCGTCAGAGTTTTGAGGTGGAAGAGAGAGGGGCGTCACGGACAAGTCAAGTGGGTCGGTCCGTGTCGGAATTTGAAGCGTGGCGAATCGAATGCCGGTTCCCGGCAAGCTTTTCCACTTGTCCGGTGTCGACCAAACCGGCGCTTCGTTCGGGGCTTCCGAAAACCTCACCGAACGAATGAACTCGCGAAAGCTTTCAACCTGATCACCGACCACATCATGGGGTCCGGTTAACTTGAAAAACCAGCCTTGACTGTCACGTAAAATGATCGCGCCCAGGGTACGGTCGGGAGTTTGCTCGGGATACCGTTGCTCGACAAGATCCGGTTTGGGAACACGAAAGGTCCGAATTTCCTCCTGTCGGCCACATCCAAACGCAAACAACAGGCTCGAACAAGCAAGCATTACAGCTTGTGCGAGTTGCAGAATTGATCTAGCTGGGAGTTGTTCCCGTGAAATTCGAACCGACAAGTTTTTCCCTCGTGAAGGCTGGCAACATTCTTCGCTAGGAAATTGAAACCTTCGTGCAAGGCTGCGAAGTACGCGAACCAAGCCAGGGAAGGCAGCGAGCAGGCTGTGAGGCACAACGACGCGAGTCTGGTCGGAAGATCGCTCACAGCATGCGAGTTCTCCGAGTCCATCCTTCGGCCGATCACCCGGAATGAGTGCCTGTGGCTAAGATGGTCAGCCGGTTTCTCTAGGTTGGCAGCCTCAAGCTTTTAAGATTATATCGCTTCAACCCCCAAAACGTATAGAGCCATTTAGGCTTCCCAGACGCTGGAACGGCCGAGGGCAGCGACAACGGGATCCGGGCCGGTCCGTGCAACCGGGGGAAGATTGCTATTCAAAGTCGACTAGCCACCCAATGTCGATAATAACCAATCCATCAGGCCGCTGTTGAGAGAGTAAAGTTCGTCCCAACTCCAAATGTGACGGACCAAGTCATACATGAACATCCCGGTCAGCATCAGAAAACCTGCAATCATGGAGAGCGCCAAGACATTCCAGATCGAATACGGAGGTTCGGAGGTTGCTGCGGGCATGACGCTGGGAGTAGCTCCCGGCTGACTGGCTGTCGCCAGGGGTTCGGCCTCCTGCAGAGCCCCCGACGCCTCGGTATTCAGCAAATTGTCGGAATCCCCGCCGAAGCTGTCGTCAGGTCCTAATGCAATGACCTGGGACCCACTGTCACTTTCATCGACAGCGCCTTCTTCCACCGGCGTGAGCAAGAAATCGCCAGGAGTTCCTTCGCCCGAGGCTACATCCTCCTCGAATGGTAAAAGGTCTCCGGGCAATTCTAATCCTGATTCCGCAGAGGATCCGCCCAGTTCGAGTGGTTCTTCTGTCAGAGACAGACCTGTAAGAGCAAGACCAGTGTCCGAGGGGCTGCTCAGTGAGATACCGCTGTCGCCCGAGTCAAGAACGATATCGCTTCCCGAAGAACTACCTAACACGAGGTCACTGTCGCCAGTCGAAGCGGAATCCGATTCGCCACCCTCGTCAATCACTACGTCACTTTCTTCGAGTTGTAAACCTGCTTCCTCTTCTATTGAAAAGGAATCGCCAGATGGACTGTTTTCTCCACTGTCGAGGGCGGCGGCAGCGTCCTTGGAAATTTCATCTGCATCACCAACGGACCCGGCATCTGAATCCGCTGCCAGGAGAAGGTCATCCGATCCGTTTGTGAGTGCGTCTGGATCTGCAGGCGCGGCATCGCTAGGACCACTAGCCGAAACAAGCTGTAAATCGCTGCCGGAGTCTTCAGGGCCGTGAAGCACGTGCAGATCACTTCCAGCATCGGAAATAACGTCTTCCTTGAGTCCGATCACCGTAATCGACGCACTTTCTTCCGGACCCGGTTTCGGGTCCTCGTCGGTCACTAACAGGGATTCATTGGAATCATCCAGGGTGATATCCGACAAATTGTTCAGGTCAGCGTCTACATCTGAAGAAGAGAAATTATCGCCTCCAAGCGGCATTCCACCCGCCAAAGCAGCTTCGCTTATAGAGAGTCCCCGGTCGTTGGCGGCTTTTTGCACTTCTTCCACTTTGAATTTCCATGTACTGCCATCCCGGTATCCATGGATGCCTCCCTGACTACGCAGTTCACTGACTTCAGCGGGAGTCATTCCTAGTAGGCTGGCTACTTCGTTGAGTTCAATGAACTTACGTGCCATGGTTCAAGGCTCCTGTCAATGCAGGGAAGAAAACCATCGCCTACCATGGCGCCCGGGGGAAGGGGGTCGAATCCGTGAAACCTTTCCTATTCCAGCATGGCGCGGATCTCCCGCGGCGATGGACTACTTCCGTTAAATTCGTCGAGTTGCAGGTCCCAGTTGACGTTACGGACACTCTTCAAAAAAATCTCGCCACTTTCAGCATCGACCTGATAAACACCCATAACCTTTTGTACGGGGTCCACGAGGGCAACAAACTCCTTGTCCGGTCCAGCCGGCACCGTCAGCGCCAGCAAGCCCTTCCCCAGACGTTGTTGCAGAGGATTTCGTTGAGCGTGAACCGGATTCCCTTCTATCCAAATGATAAGAGCCGTGATCGTCAGACCTGCCACCATGAAAATCCCACATGTCGTCGCACGCATCTTCTACCTTTCCCTGTAGATATTGCGAAGACTTGGGACTCCTAGACTCTATTCTAAAAGCGCCAAGCTCCATTGCAAGAGTTTTTGTTATAAATCCTGTCTTTTCAGTTGCTTAGGCTAATCGGTATAAGCCTTTCAAGGGGCACCGGCACACCCCCAACCAGCGCGGAGTGTACACGTGTGGTCCCACTCGTCGCAAGAGCTTTGCGAAGCAGACTTGAACTGCCAGCCAGTCCACTTTTGTTGCCGATTGCCGTCCAAAATGAGCCAAGTAGCACTATCTGGGGACAATGACCCTACCTGGATTACGTTTTCGGAAGCAGTAACGCCGACCAGGTGACGGTCCGTTACGTTGAGGTTCTAGAGAAGCCACCATTTGAAAACCACATTGGTCATCCGCCGCACGCTAGCGGCGAATCTTCCGGAAAAGCGACGCTCGATGCCCTCGCCGAGGGAAACTGCCGTACCTACAATGCTGGAGTGGATCACTGTGGGGGAGAATCGTCATTTTCAAGCTCACTGAATCAAAATAAGATTTTCAGGCCGTCCTATTGCCGTAACGGGAACTGCGGCGTGAACCTCCCATTTTTGCGATAATCCTACCGCCTCCCGTCCAGGGCCTTTTCAACAATTGTTACCAACGGCTAAGGAATTGCTTGTATCCATGTTCCAGGTATCACGCGAAATCGACTTCTGCTACGGCCACCGCTTGTTGAACTACGAGGGCAAGTGTCGACATCTACATGGGCACAATGGTCGGGCAATTATCACGGTGGAGTCCCCGGCTTTGGACCATCGTGGAATGGTGTTGGATTTTTCAGATATCAAGCAGGTCGTCAGCAGTTGGATTGACGAAACCCTGGATCATCGCATGCTTCTACATCAAGATGACCCTGCCGTTCCCCTGTTGCATGATTTGGAGGAGCCAATGTTTCTACTGGATAGCAATCCAACTGCAGAGAACATTGCTCGTCTCATCTTTGATTTCACACGGAACCACGGATACCCTATTGTCGAATGCCAACTCTGGGAGACTCCGCGCTGTCACGCAACTTACCGAGATTAGAAAACAGCGTCTAAAAATGGTCGTCGATGAATCTGTAAAATGGTATTGATTTGCCGAAAGACCTCGTGCAATCGGCAATTATTGCCAAAGTATCGTGCAATCCAGAGCCGATGTTTTGCATCATCCCACTAACACAATCGTCTGGTGCAACGGCATCGTATCGAATTCCCAGGGGGGACGAGAGCCCGACCAATGTCCGTTATCGGACTGGTCGGGCTTGTTTTTTGCTGCTGGTACTAAACTACGGTCAGCTTACGACATCTGTGAATTGCCAGCACAGACGGCAAAAGATATCTCTCGAAAATGGACATCAACAAGCTGAACCAGTTTTCGGGTTCTGCATCCGGTGGGAAGTGGTCTTACGCTTGATTTCCGTGGACGGGAACGCCTGACGAAAGAAAGTCGGGTCTGCGGCTCCCCACCTCGCATTCAGCATGATGTTCTCAAATGCGGGATTTGACAGATTAAGACTCATTAAGTTGCTACGGTTGCGCCGATTTTGAGGTCAACCGCGCTGGCCGCCACTGGGTCGAAACTGCGCCGAAAGAAAGGAATCTTAAGGTGGAAAAGAACAAGCACGAGAATTTCTTGCTTTCAATGCTGTCTAACTTGGGTTGGCCAGTGTTTTGTGGTTTTGCAGTTTGGATTTGCTTCTATGCTTTGATTCACCAGGGGTCGTTGGGGCATCACCTGATCAGACGTTATTTCGCGGGTCATCCCGTCGAATATGTTGAAGCGGCCATGTTTTTTGTCGGGGTTGCAGCCTTAGCCATCAGGATGATGCAGACCATCCGAAATTATTTTTCTTTGAGACTTGTTCGACTGCCACCGATTCCTCCCGGTGGTCAGCCAGCCGGAGACTGCAACGGTTTACTACAAACGCTCGGAGAGTTGCCCGAGCGTGCTCGAAAAACCCCCCTGGGGAAACGCTTGCATGACGCGTTGGAGTTTGTACGGCGTAAGGGTTCCGCAGATGGGTTGGATGAGCAACTCAAATATTTGGCGGACCTGGATGCTATTCGCCTGCAGGAAGGGAACGGGCTGGTTCGCACGGTAATTTGGGCCACGCCGACTTTGGGATTTCTTGGTACCGTCATCGGAATCACCCTGGCATTGGGTGGGCTGAATGCCAATTTACTTGTGGAATTTCCACAACAGGCTATGGAAGGTTTGTTGGCTGGCCTGGGTGTTGCCTTTGATACCACCACCTTGGCGCTGACGTTGTCGCTCGTACTTATATTTTTCAAGCTTTTCGTTGACGAGTTCGAAACCCAGTTGGCGGCCACGGTTGACACACGGGCCGATGTTGAATTGGTGGGAAGGTTTCAGGAGCTTGGTTCGGAGAAAGATCCCCATGTTGCCTCTTTGCGCAGGATGGCCGAAACAATGCTCCAATCCGGTCGCGAACTTGTCGAATGCCAAGCCAAGGTGTGGCAAACCGCGATGGACCAGTCACAACAACAGTGGTCCCGGATTTCATCTTCGATTGGTGAACAACTGCAGAACAGGCTTTCAGAGTCCCTGAGTAAATCACTACAGTTGCACGCAGTCGAGTTAGGGCGAATTGAGGCCACGGCCGGTGAACAGAATCGCGAACACTGGGGACATTTGCAAACGTCAATGACTCAGTACGCCAAGTATGCTCAGGCACAACATGCGGAAATGAACAATCAGACGTCTGTCATGCGTGAGGTTGTGGAGGCTACGGGAGAAGTGGTTAAGCTCGAAAAGGCGTTGAACGAAAACCTTTCCGCGCTTGCTGGAAAACACAACTTTGAGGAAACCGTAATGAGTTTGGCGGCCACCATCCATTTGTTGAACTCCAGGTTTGACGTCGGTTCGGACAATTCTCGGCAAGTCAAGCTGACAAAAGAAAAATCGAAATCCCAAGGTCGCGCCGCATGAGACGGGCCCGTTTACGCCAACCGACTCCCACTGCTTCGCTTTTTCCTTTCCTGGCAGTACTGATTTGCACCATGGGAGCTTTGGTTGTGCTGCTGGTCATTCTGGTGCAACAAGCTCGCATAGAGGCTCACGGCATTACGGACCAGACTGAGATGTCAAGGGCGGAAGCTGAAACGCAGCGACAGTTGGAACGAGAAGATCTCGAATGGCGTTTGGAGGTGCTTCAGAACGCTCGACTGCAAAAACAGAAAGAGTTGGAACGGGAGCGACTGCGACTGTCCGGTTTGGAAGATCACATTCGTCGGGTGCGAGAAGAACTGGGAACGTTGCGGCAGGCGGCTCAGGCGATGCAACAACCGCTGGATTCGAGGTTTGTAGAACAGGAGGAC
>PBTE01000196.1 GCA_002726515.1 Planctomycetaceae bacterium
CGATCGAACGCCGCCCATTCTCCAAAAACAGGTCCACCGTGATTGTTCCCCGTCCGCTCGATTCGCGGAAAATATGTCCGCAGGTGAGTACCAACGCTTCCTCACCATGCAGATCGATGATGGTACCTGAACCGTAAGAAGATCCATTCAACTCTGATATTTTCAGACGTACCGTGGCTGCCATCGCTCGAGCCGACAAAGGTTGGTTTTGGTCGGATGAAATCGGAGCATTCCGGGAGGTGACAGACGTGGGGAGGCGGGAGCCCGATGGTAACGGCGAAATATGTCCGTCGTTTTGCTGGTTTGCAGAAAAATCATTGGCATGGGTAGCCGGTGGGTGACCAGTCCGGAGATCGGGTTGCGGGCCCTCTTTTCTCGGCCCGGCATGGATCACCATTTGCTTGAGCTGTTCGTAGCTGGTAGCTCCGACGACTCGATCCACCTCGTGTCCGTTTACCAACAGCACAAAACAAGGAACCGAGGTAACGCGGTACTGCCCCGCCAATCCTGGCTGATGATCGATATTTATTTTGCGGACAGGTATCCCCTCTGCGTCGAGCCTGGCGACTGTCGGTTCCATCATGCGACATGGCCCACACCAGTCGGCTGTGAAATCGAGCAGTACGAACTCGCTTGCCCCCAGAACTGAACTTAACAGCAAGAGTGCTTCCACTGGGGACATTCTTCTCTCCGTTTAAGGGTCTTGCGCAAGGGGCCAACGGACCACAGACAATGCGCTAGGGGGTTCAGCTTCCGATGGTCCAGACCACCGCCTGCGGCAACCTCCTGTTGGCGCGGGGTTTCGAAAGCAGGCTCGGTTGTTCGCCAGTAGCGCCCTGCCACATCGGACGGTCCGGGGCCAGCAGCGATTGTTCCAAGGCGGGATTTGCCAACGAAGACTCCCAGATTCACTTTAAAGGAGTGGGATAGTGGTTGCTTCTCGGGATCCTTTCAAGCCTGAATCCCCGACTCGCACGCGGAATTTTTCTGCAATTCTGTCACAAACAGTTTCCACCTAACACTTTATGTTTTTTTGATTTTTTGGGCGGCTAGCACCCCGCCATCTCGGCCAGCGGACGGTTGGCCACACGCCATTTTTTGCGAGGTTTCAGGCAGTCGACATCAAATCAGCGAAAAGTAGTCGAATGAAGTGTGGCTTGGGATGACCCGGTAGGACGGAGAGGGCGCCCGGACAGACATTTCCCGCAGTGGAAAAAACGATCATCAAGGAGATTTCTCCTGGAACCTGTGGGCTTTTCCATCGCCCGGGGCTCAAGCAAATCGCAAAAATTAGAAAGCCCAGCAGAAGAAAAGAACTGACGCACTCCCACCTAAGGCCACGCTCAGCTAAAATGCTCGCTCGGATGAGCCGGAATGAATGCAACAGATGGAAACCTGTGAAGCCAGGACACCCGCCATGAAAACAACATTTTATCAGTGTTCGGCTTGTCTGGTGGTCGTCTGTTGAACAGATGTTTTCAAGCTATTTCTCAGGTGACAGACCGCCTTCCTCGGTGCAAGTCAGCCTGTTCGATCATCGGGCCAGGAGCCTTCATGAAACCGTCCCGAATCCTTGTCACGGCCGCTTTGCCCTATGCCAACGGTCCGATTCACATCGGCCACCTGGTCGAGTACATCCAGACCGACATCTGGGTCCGTTTCCAGAAGCTCCGGGGTCAGCGTTGTATTTACATTTGTGCTGACGACACGCACGGAACGGCGATCATGATCAGTGCAAAAAAACGGGGGGTGACAGAAGAGGAATTCATCGAGGCGATGCACGTCGAGCACCAGCGTGACTTTGCGGCCTTTGAAATTGAATTCGACCATTATGGAAGCACCAACAGTCTGGAGAATCGGGAACTGTGCGAAGAATTCTGGACTGCAGTCAACGACGCGGGACTCGTTACTGAGAAGGCTGTCGAACAACTGTATGATCCCATTGCCCGGACACCCCTGGCAGATCGTTTTGTGCGGGGAAAATGTCCGGTTTGCCAGGCTGAGGAACAGTATGGCGATCACTGTGAAAGTTGTTTGTCGACCTATACCCCTGTGGAACTGATTGACCCCCGAAGCGTTTTATCGGGTGCTCCAACCGAGCTACGGACTCATCCGCACAAGTTCATCCAGTTGGAAAAGCTGCACGATTTCCTGGAAGGCTGGACTCAAAACGAGGACCACCTGCAACCGGAGGTGGCCAACTATCTGAGGGGCCACTTTCTGGGTGAGGCAGGAAATCCGGAAAACCCTCGGAAGGAGTTGATGGATTGGGACGTCACCCGGCCACCTGAATATTTTGGCTTCGAGATTCCCGACTTCCCGGGCAATTACTGGTACGTCTGGTTCGATGCTCCCATTGGGTATGTGGCTGCCACGAAGCAGTGGTGCCACCAGCATGGCGAAAAGCTTGAAAACTGGTGGCGCGATCCGGCTACAAAAATCCATCACTTTATCGGAAAAGACATCACCTATTTCCATGCCCTGTTTTGGCCGGGCATGCTGAAAACGGCCGGATTCAATCTTCCGGAAAAAGTTCACATCCATGGTTTTCTGACTGTGGATGGCACGAAGATGTCGAAAAGTAAGGGTACTTTCGTCAAGGCGTCGACGTATTTAAATCACCTTGATCCTGCTTATATGAGGTACTACTACAGTACAAAACTGGGAGCCCGTCTGGACGATTTGGATTTAAACCTGGACGAGTTTGTAAACAAGGTGAATTCAGATCTGGTCGGCAAGGTTGTTAATTTGGCGAGTCGTACCGCCCGTTTCGCGACCGACACGGGACTCTCCGGGATGTACCCGGAGGACGGCGGTTTGTTTGCTACCGGGGTCGAGATTGGGGACGAAATAGCAGCCGCCTATGAAATGTGCGACTATAATCGTGCCATGCGGCTGATCATGGATCTGGCAGATCGTGCCAATCCTTACGTCGAGGCACAAGCGCCGTGGAATCTTCGCAAGGATCCGGCACAAGCGGATCGTTTGCAGGATGTTTGCACCGTGGCGCTGAACCTGTTTCGACAAATTGCCGTCTATCTGGCACCGGTGTTGCCGCGTCTTGCACGTCAGACCGGCGAATTGTTGAGCGAACCGATTCAAAGTTGGGATCAAGCCAAGCAACCGTTGTTGGGAACACCTGTTCAACCATTCCAGCACATGTTACAGCGACTCGAGAAAAAGGACGTAGAAGCGATGATCAATGAAAGTAAAGAAATGGAAGAAGGCCCCACATCGACGTTTCAGGACAGTAATGCTCCCTTGCAAGAGGAGCCACTCTGCGAAGAGATTTCGTTTGATGATGTTATGAAAGTCGATTTGCGCGTGGCGCGCGTGGTGCAAGCCGAAGATGTTCCCGATGCCAGGAAACTTCTGAAACTGACTTTGAGCCTCGGTGGTGATGAACGCCGCACAGTTTTTGCAGGGATCAAGGCAGCGGCCGACCCCGAACAACTGGTGGGCCGTCTGGTCGTGCTGGCTGCTAACTTGGCGCCTCGCAAAATGAAGTTCGGCATCAGCGAAGGCATGATTCTCGCGGCAGGTCCGGGAGGTAAAGACGTCTTCATCTTGGGTGTCGACGACGGGGCACAACCGGGTCAACGCGTGCATTAGTGAAGAAGGTCCTCGGGAGCCGATGACTGTTGGAGTCGCTGCCGAAGGACCCTGCTTGCGCAAAGAACAATCGCCCTTGGAGTCTCTTGGTGCTTGGCTATCTGGCGGACAAATTGGTCCTTCATCCAACTCGCAATCCCATCCCTGCGGTGGGCAAGAAGCGCCGGTTGGTGCCGTTTGGAAGTAGTCAGTTGGAAGTCTGGTGTCAGAAGTTCGGCCCAACCTCTACGGCGGACCCACTCGATTTGTACGTTTTCAAGCTGGGAGGTGTGGGTAGTCGAGCCGAGCGGCAAACAGGACATCCGTTGGATTTCTGGACGGATCTATCTGCGGAAGTGTGGTCCATGAATCCGCCCGGCTACGGCGGAAGCCCGGGAAGAGCAAGTTTGAAGACCTGGATCACTGCCGCCGAGGTCGTCTTTGAATATCTGCAATCCCAGGCTGGCGACCGTCCCATTCTCGTGACGGGTAACAGTCTGGGGACTGCTTCCGCTCTGTTTCTCGCTGCCCGTTACGAGATTGCCGGACTGATTATTCGCAATCCGATTCCCTTGGGGCTTTTGATTGCGGGGCATTACGGGGGGTGGAGTCTGGGGCTTGGCTCGCGTGTCATCGCGGCTCAAGTGCCCTCGACGTTCGACAGCATTCGTAACGCCTCGAATTGCACGTGTCCGGCCGTTTTTGTGACTTGCAACCAGGATTCAGTCGCGCCGCCAAGCTATCAACATCCTGTCCGCAAGGCCTACGCTGGGCCTCTTCGCTACCTGCTGCTTCCCGACGCGGATCACGCGTCCCCGCTGCATCCGCATGAACTCGAAGGCTACCGGGAAATGCTGGAATGGTTGAAAACCGAGGTATTACCGGTCAGAATCAGCCAAACCTAGTGGTCGCTGTGCTGCCTTGGAATGCTAACGAGAGGGCCTCCTGAATCCCCGAACGGCCAGGCAGCCCACAAGCCCGTTGTTTTCCCGGGAGCCCTGCCCGAGTTGGAGCTCCGCCAATCAATGAAATGGATCCTGCAAACTTAAACCGTTGCGCATGGAATCTGGGACAACAGCCTTTAATCACGTCCTTGAAGCTTTGTAATCTCTTGGAAGTAGAGGTCCAATCCTGAAGCCAAACGGTCGCCGATTGTCAACGAGGTAGATTTCTCCACAACGTAAACGGTTTGTGCACTCAAATCGAAGACGAGTAGCACCTCCTGGTTGTGTTCTCGAAACTGCAATCCATATTGCCAGTTGGGATCAGGCTCGGTCGCTGGCTGCCACACATAACTGGCATCTTGAAGGAGTGCATGGCGCAAATGAGTCATGCCTGGTTTTCTACTGATGTCAAGCAGTTGCTCGACGACGAATGGCTGATTTTGAATCAACAGCCCTGGCTCGTCCGAAAGTTGAGCTGCAGTTGATTTTTTTATCCGCAAGAAATTCACTTGGGGAGCGTGCGCGATCAGGACGGACTGAGAACGTCCCAGTCGGTTCAGCGTTCGATGAGTTTTCGACCAGTTGAACCAGACGGCGAACAGCGAGGCGGCCAGACCTAGGCCAAAGATTACGAGGATCGCCGTTTTTCCATTCAGAGAAAAACTGCCGGAACGACAACGGGCCTGTTTTTGCATGGTCATTTCGCTATCATACACGTGGACGTAATATCGCAGGTTTCGCAGTAGGAGTTTATAATCCACGCCATGGCTGACAAGTACGACCCTTATCGTGAGGCCCTAATCGTCGAAGAAAACACGGTTTGGTCCGAGGATTTTGACGAGTTGGAACCCGAAATCCGGCGACGAGTGGAAGTTGCCCTGCATGCCGATCCCGAGGCAGTGGCCCACCTTGAATATGTCCGGATGCACACCGGATTCTGCCGTCAGGTCACGGCCACGGCAGAAGAAGTCCAGCAGCATGGCGGTGCGGACAGCGGTGCAGCGTAACCGCGGAATTCACCCACTCTGCTGGGTGATGGGCTGTGTGCCGCGCGCTGCGACTCTTTGCAGCTCCCCGAATTAGCACCAGTTTCTCATCCGAGGTTGGTCCGTTTGCTGAAAATCAGTGACTCACAACGACCGGCAGAATTAGCTGCCAGATCCCCTGGTGACTGAGGCCAACTGGGCAGGATGCAGGGACCGGTTTGAGGGGCCACAACGACCAGTGTCAAGCCAACCGATACTCGTAAAGCAGGGCTGCGCTCGTGGTGTGTGAAAGTCGCGTTTGCGAGAGTAGATTGTTCGGGGGGAAGGCGAAGGTGCATCTAAACCTCATCTTGTTTCAACTGCTGATGATCACATGCGCCGTTGCTAGCGGCCAAGCGCCGCTAGCTGGTCCACAGTCTGTTACGTTGCCCGGCTCGGGGAGTTCGGCAGTAACCCGCTTGTCCGAAGAGGTCACTTCACAATTAACTCTGGCCCGTTTTGAGGAAATTGCCCTGCGTAACAATCCGACGTTGGCCAGTGCCATGGCACGTGTCTCGATGGCACGCGGCCGCATGGTTCAGGCCGGGTTTTATCCGAATCCCGTTGTCGGTTACCATGGCACCGAAGTTGGAAATCTTGGTACCTCAGGCGGACAGGGAGGCTTCGTCAGTCAGCGGTTCATCACCGGCCATAAGTTAACCCTTGACCGGGCGATCGCCGCCAAGGAAATCAAGGAATCACGTTTTCTCTATGATGCCCAGCAACAACGTGTACTCAATGATGTGCATTTGCGGTTCTACGATGCATTGGTCTCCCAGCGGCGGGTTGAACTGACAGACGAGTTGGTCCAGGTAGCCGATGACCTGGTGCGGGCCAGCCAGAAGCTCCTGCAGGGTGGGCTCACAAGTGAAAATGACTTGCTGCAAGCTGAGATCGAAGCGGAACAAACGCGGTTGCTCCTGGAAAATTCGAGAAACGAGTACGCGGAGATGTGGCGGCGACTGGTGATGGTGGTTGGTGTGCCAGCGCTGCCGATGGATCTGTTGGTTGGTCAACTGGACGGCAACATTCCGCAGTTGAAATGGGAAGACTGCCTGGCAGGGGTTTTGGATCGAAATCCCGAGTTGTCCGCTGCCAGAATGCGTGTTGAACGGGCGCGGTTGGTCATCCGCAGGGCGCGAAAAGAAAATGTTCCTGATGTCGATTTATCAGTCAGCATCCGGCACATGGCTCCCACCGACAGTGACGTGGCGAATGTGCAGGCTGGCATCCCTCTTCCGCTGTTCAATCGGAATCAGGGTAATATCACGAGCGCGTGTTCGGAATTGGTCGCTACCAGTAACGAAGTCCGGCGCATCGAACTCGATTTACAAGACCGGTTGGCGGTTGCTTTTCGTCGTTACGCCAATTCACGGCAGCAGGTGGATCGTTACACCGATCGCATCCTTGGTTGGTCAAAACGATCACTTGACCTGGTGACGGAGGGTTACCGCACTGGCCAGGTGGATTACATCACGTTGGTCAACAGCCAGCGTACCTTCATTCGGGTTCACCTGGCCTATGTCGATTCGTTGCGGGAGCTTCGCCAAGCTGCCACGATTATCGCGGGCCAGCTTTTGAGTGGAAGTCTAGCCTCGCGTTAGTTTCCCGCCCCTTAGGTGCTCTCCGCAAGGATTTTTTTTCGGGGAGGGGGCACCTGCTGGTGTAGCCTTTAGGGGGATTTCCTGGTGTAGGCCGCACGATCCTTCAGTTGCCCTTTACGGGTTTCTGAAATATAGTTAATAATATCTACTGGAGCTTGTAACGATGTTTCAACGAATCTTCAGTATCCTGACTGCAATCGCACTGGTTGTCTGTCCGCTTGTCTGTAATCAAGGCATATGTCAGCGGGTACAATCGGGTATCGTCGATCTCAAGTGTCAGGTGGGCGAGTGTGATCACGCATACCCTGCTCCGGCCGATGATTCGGAGGATGGCAATCAACGATCATCCTGCGAGGGGCCCTGTTCCAGTTGTCAGTGCGTTTGCAGCGGCGCCATCTTTGCGGACGACCGACCGTGCTGGTTTCTTGAGCGTTCGTTGGATTGGAATCCGGCTCCTCGGGAAATGGCGGGAAGGGATCCGCTGGTAGTCGTCGTCAGCAGTGACACTCAAGTGCAGCCGCTGCCGTCTGATGGCAGTGAAAATCCGGGCAAAGTTCTCCGCTGCCTGCTTGCGACTTTTCTCTGTTAATTGCTTTACCAGAGATAGTGCATTTTCTGCCTCCGGCAGCCACGAGCGATGACCGTCGTATCTTGGTGGAGCCGGCCGGATGGCGTCCCCGCTGCATCGAGACAGGGTCATTTTATCGTGTGGTTCAAATTGCTCCCCTGGGAGTATGCAATTCGTAATTTGTTCCGGCGCCCGCTGCGAACGTTTCTGACGTTGGTGGGGCTGACAACGGTGGTCCTCCTGGTATTCGTTGTGGTGGGGTTCATTCGTGGACTGGAACGGTCGCTGGCTGTAAGTGGTGATCCACGGACGGCGTTGGTTTTTTCGCTTGGCATGGGCGAGAACCTTGAATACTCATCAATCCCGATGGGAACCAGCGATCAGGTCTCCGCGACTGTCGGGGGAATTCAAAAACGGTTTGGGCAAAAGTATGTGTCGCCCGAGTTGTACTTGGGTACGCAAGTACAAGCTGGGAAAAGTGAAGCGTCAATGGGGCTCGTTCGGGGCGTCAACCGCTCGGCTTTGCTCGTTCGCAGTCAGGTCGACATCGAAGAAGGAGACTGGCCTGCACCTGGCGAGGTCATGATTGGACGCATGGCTGCCACAAAGCTGGGAGTCACGGAAGCGGAGACACGTGTTGGAAAAACCATTTCATTTGAGGGTCGTACATGGCGAATCAGCGGCGTGTTTTCTGCAGGTGGATCGGCATTCGAGTCCGAGGCGTGGTGTCGTCTCGCTGAACTACAACAGGCAATGAAAAGGCAGGACCTCAGCATTGTCGCGGTGTCTCTAGCTCCCGACGGTGATTTTTCC
>PBTE01000197.1 GCA_002726515.1 Planctomycetaceae bacterium
ATGGACCTGTTTGATCCCAAGCAGGAACTCGCCAAGCGGCATGGTGAATCGTATTTCAAACAGATCGCGGGTGAAATTGAGTTCATCGACTCCGCCGGGGCCCTTATGCGCAGCCCCTACAAGTTCCAGCAGCACGGTGAATGTGGCATGTGGGTGTCGGAAGTCATGCCTCACTTGGCCAAACAAGTGGATGACATCGCTCTGATCCGTTCGATGCACACCACGACGTTTGCCCACGAACACGCTCTCTACAAGATCCACTCGGGGCGCACGTTTTCGGCCTACCCGACGCTCGGGTCCTGGGTGACTTACGGCTTGGGTTCGGAAAACCAGAACCTGCCCGCCTACGTGGTTCTCGATGACCCGGCAGGTCTGCCTGTCAATGGAGTCGAGAATTGGCAAGCCGGTTTTCTGCCGCCCGTCTACCAGGGAACCCGCTTTCGATCGACCGGTTCACCGGTGCTCGATCTGGAACCCGGGGAAAAGAGGCCGGCACAGGTTGTCAAACTTCAGCGTGACCTGCTGGCCAAGCTGGACAATATCCACCGCCAGCAAAGGCCGGGCCAGCCGGTTTTAGATGCGAGGATCTCGAATTACGAACTGGCCGCTCGTATGCAACTGGCGGCATCTGACGCGCTGGATCTCTCGCAGGAAAGTCAAGAGACGCTGGATATGTATGGTATCAACGACAAACGAACCGAGTCCTACGGCCGCCGCTGCCTGATCGCTCGTCGCCTGATCGAGAGTGGTGTCCGCTTCGTACAACTCTTCATCAATAGCCAGATCTGGGACAGTCACCGGGAGCTTCCCACCCATCTTCGGTCGGCATGTGAATTCACTGATCAGCCGGTCGGTGCTCTGTTGAAAGACCTCAAGCAACGCGGTCTGTTTGACAGTACCCTGGTGATCTGGGGCGGTGAGTTCGGTCGACTGCCATTGGCGCAGATCGCCGGGAAGAAAAGCGCCAAGCTGGCCGGACGGGACCACAATAAAAACGCCATGGTCAGCTGGTTTGCCGGTGCCGGCATCAAGGGTGGCACGCAGTATGGAAACACCGACGAGCTTGGTTTCGCCGCCGTCGAGGACAAGGTGAACGTGCAGGACTGGCACGCCACGATTTTACACCTGCTGGGATTGGATCACGAGCAACTCGTGTTCGAACGACTCGGTCTGAGGGAAAAGCTGACCCACGTTTTTGACGCCCAGATCATCGACGGGATCCTCGCCTGACAAACATGGCTCCCGACTATGTCAGGCCCGATGCTTGAAACTCGGTCGGGTGTTTTTTCCAGCGCGGCCTTTACTTGAATTTCACCCACAATTGAGCCTTGACCAGCTCGATCGGTTCGCCTGCAGTCCGAGCAGGGACCTGACGCGATAGTTTTAATTCGTTCTTCCCGTTGCGTACCGCTGTTGAATCCAGAGAGACTGTCAGACGATATTTCGAACTTGTATCGGGTAAAGGCTCGATACGACAACCAGAAATCAATCGTTGATTGACCTTCAACGTCAACAGGTCTTTCCGCACGGGACCTTGCAACTCCATTTCCAGGCGGAGTTCTTCCAGCGTATCGGACCGGGCGGCGGTTGCGATGTCGTCTGCCACGACCAACGGTACCCGGCACGTTTCACCAGGTCGCAAGTTCCGTGGAAGCGGCGGGCTGTTAGAGACGTGCCGGTAGTGCACAAACACCGTTCCATCCACGCAGTACAATTTGTCGTTTCCGACCAGCGTGCGTGGATCCCCTACTTCGTTCAGACAGGCGTAGCACTTCCGCCGCGTTTCGATCAGCTCCTCCTGCGATTTCACATTGTAGGGGTCGAACGGTGTCGCCAGATTCCAGAAATGGATTCCATCCGCCCCAGCCTGATGCCAAGTCGCGGCCAGCGCCCGGTTGCCTTCCTGGCGCCACTTGGCCGCGCAACTCCAAGGCTTCTGGTTGATACACGGATAAACCAGGACATCGTACTCGTGTGCAGCCTGAATAAATTCTTTCACCGATAAGGAGTTGGGTGCGTAGCCGCCGCCTGCAATCAGAATGTCCACCAGGTCCTCGGAGATCCAGGTCTTGACGTCCATGCCGAGGTGCCGGGCCAGTTGAAAATTGTCCGGGACTCGAGCCGACAATAGCAGGGGCCGGCCACGGCGCATGGCTGCTTGATCCGCACATTTCCGAACCCGGGCCATGAAGGATGTCATGATCTGGATCTCTCGTTGGGTCGCTGATTCTCCGCGCATGCATCGGCTGAAGAACATGGGATGCCGGATAAAGTCCATTTCGAACCCGTCCACATCGTATCCCTGGCAGACTTCCTCGATGATCACGTATTGTCGATCACGAACCTCGACATGCGAAAAATCGTAGGCCGTCTTGTACAGCTGCAGGTTGGGCAGGGGTTTTTCCGTATCGACGACCAGTTCGGGATGCTGTTTCTTGAAGGGGTGCATGACGCGGGGCATGATGCTGTCATGACAATCATTCATACTCATGTGTGCGAAGGCTTCCATTCCATTGGCGTGCGCAAATTCGATGACCAGTCGCAGGGGGCACTGCCCCGCCTCGAGCAACGCCTGGTGATTGCGAGTCCACTCTCCGTCACTATCAAGCGGACCGCCGTGCCCCATGTAGATTCGGGGCCGGAGTCGACTGGCATGTGCCGGACTGTGGGCATAAACACAGTAGGTGATCGCATCGACATGCGTACCCACCAGGGGTTTCAGCCGCGGCCGCAAAAATCCCTCCGGTGTGTTGCAACCCTTGTGTGACAGCCCGTAGTTGTCGTCAACAAAGATGACACGTCTTGGACGACGTGCTGCCTCGAGCCTGGATTGCTTGGCGCGTGAGTATCGCTCGCCGGTCGATTCGTCCGACGCCAGCAACATGCCGGCCGAACACAGGATGATCGCCATCCTTCCCAAGACCAAGCTGCCAACCCGCAGAAGCGTGCCACGTACGGTACTGGCCGCAGACCAGCGGTGGTAGCAGTCGCGTTTCATTTTTTCTTACCCGCCGCTTCGGCAGCACTCTGTGGCCGCCCCGAAACGTCGCCACCCAGCCAGCGGTAGGGCCGGGGAAACAGCGCTAGTGAACGATCTTCCAGCGGAAGCTTGAGCGGCACGTTGCCGCGCTGCGCCGATTGTTTGCAGGCAATGGCGATCTCTAAAGCGTGCCGTTGCGTTTCGCCCGTGATCCGCGGTGTCACTCCCTTGGTCACCGCGTCAATCATGTCAGTCACAGGTGACAAGATGTAATATTTTTCCGAGCCGCGCATCCCGAGACTTGCCAACAAGGGCTCTATTTCCTTGCCGAACTGGCCCCACGACCAAGGCGCGTAATCGGGATCGACCTCTATCCGGGCTCCCCGGTCGTCCAGGCCGTGAAACACCTGCGTCAGAGGATTACCATGACGATCCCAACGCACCAACGCATTGTCATCCGTCCACACTTCGACACCGAAATGCGGCGCTTTACTTTCACTGCCAAACACCTGCACATCCAATCCCGAGGTCAAATGCAGGCGGGCGTTGATACTCAGTCCGTAGTCCGTCTCAGATTCCGCAAGCTTCTCGACCGGGCTGCCCCAGGCGACCACTTCGTCCACCTGCGACTGAGTAAAATGCTGCAATACCAGCATGCGCGCCGTACCTCCGGAACAAATCTCGCCTCGATAAGAGTGCACGGCCACCCCGATGGGTTGCCCGAGTTCTCCGGACGCCAGCTTCCTACCCGCCTGTTCGACCTCCCAGTTGGCGCGCTCCAGACCTCCGCCAGCGAGTACAGCTCCGTACCGCTTACAAGCGTCGATCATCGCATCGGCATCCGACAGGCGGGCCGCGAAAGGGCGGTCGGTCTGGATTCCTTTGACGCCCGCTTCTGCGCAAGCGATAACTGCATCCTTCATGTACTTGGACGGAGTGATGATCGCGACCACGTCGGGCACGACTTTTTGTAGCATGGCATCCGCGTCGCGGAAAAGCGCCTTCACGCCAAACCGTTCACCCACCACCCGACGTCGCTCCGGATTCCATTCAGCGATCGCCGCAAGTTCGATTCCGGGAATCGCTCGATACACCTCCGTAAACTGCTGTCCCAATCGACCACATCCGACGATCCCTACACGCAGTTTTTTCTTCAGCGGCGCTGCTTGTAGTCCACCAGAGGCAACACTGGCAGCGGCCAATGATTTGAGCACGAAGTTTCTTCGATCGAGTTGGCTCATCGCGCTGGCTCCTGAAGTTGAAATTTGTTGTCGGAAAAGAATCGATCAAAGGTACGGAGTAACGTTCTGCACTCGATTGTGCTCACCGTCCTGGTTTCACCGACAGGCTGCGAACCGCCACTTCCATGCGCCCCAATAAACAACACTATTGTACTGGATCCTGACACCTGAGACAGCTACCGTACGGCAATCATCCATTGTCGCCATGCACCAACGTCGCCGATCCGGTTCACCAGGCGGGGACTTTTTCACGGACGCCGCAGGCCCGTGAATCAACCAGCAACTCGTCCCGAACCAAGAGACCGCGATCATCAACCCGCAGGGGCTGGGCGAACATGGGCGCCTGCGTTCTAATGCTAAACGTGCTGCAACCTGCGATCCACGTGGCAACAGAAAATGCGGTGCCGCCCTTCGGCGGAAGTCCGACGTTTTCGCGCAGCCGTGTCAGAATCGGAAACCCCGAATAGCTGACGTGTTCAACACCTTGGTATTCATGGAATCAACAAGCATGTCCCCCACAAACCAACTTGTTTCAGAATACGCCGCCCGACGTCCCGTCTCCACAAACTGGTATGAACGAGCCCAGAAGGTGATAGCCGGTGGTGTCGGACATGATTTGCGCCACTTCGTCCCCGTGCCGTTGTACATTCAAAAAGGCCTGGGCGGGAGAAAGTGGGACGTCGATGGAAATGAGTACATCGACTTTCTTTTGGGCAACGGCGCGCTGCTGTTGGGTCATGCTGCACCAGAAATCCTGGCCGGTATCAGCGACGCACTGGGCCGCGGAACACATTTCGGCAACGACCACCCGTTACAGGTCGAGTGGGCCGAGTTGATTCACCAGCTGGTTCCATCGGCCGAGCGTGTACGGTTCGTCAACTCGGGAAGTGAAGCGACCCAACTGGCGATCCGTGTAGCCCGCGCCTTCACCGGTAGAAATACATTGCTCCGCTTCGAGGGCCACTTTCATGGTTGGCACGATGAAGTGGTTCACGGCTTCCAGCCACCCTTCGATGCCGATGGGTCCCTCGGGGTCGCTCCCCGCGTGCGCGATAACGTGGTTGCTATCCGAGACGGGGATCTGAATCTGCTCGAGGATGTGCTCTCGCGTACAAAGGATATCGCTGCCGTCATCCTGGAACCGTCCGGGGCATCCTGGGGACGCGTACCTATCACGCAGGAGTTTCTTCATGGACTGAGAGAAATCACCCGGCGCCACAACGTGCTGCTCATTTTCGACGAGGTCGTGACCGGATTCCGCTTCAGCCCCGGAGGAGCGCAACAACTGTACAACGTGATACCCGACCTGTCGTGTTTTGCCAAAATTGTAGCCGGCGGCATGCCGGGCGGAGCGCTGGTGGGCCGAGCCGACGTGATGTCACTCTTCGAGTTTACAGGCGATGCCAAGCACGATCGTCATCAACGGGTCAACCACCAGGGCACGTTCAACGCGCTGCCACTGTCCGCCGCCGCTGGCGTTGCTCTGCTGCGGTTGGTGGCAACCGGTCAACCGATTCAGCAGGCCAATTCCCTGACGGAACAACTGCGCGTTGCCTGGGATCAGGTCCTCGATCAGCAGAACGTTGCAGGGTACGTGTACGGTACCTGTTCGACGTTTCACGTTTATTTTGAAACCGATCCACACCGGGTGCAGGATGCCTCCACCCGGCACGACCTGCACACAACCGACCCCGACAGGTTGAAAGGCATGCCGGCGGGGTTGATCGACAGTTACACGCGGCACCTGCGTCAGCGGGGTGTCGACATCATGAGTTCCACCGGTGGTGTCCTGTCAGCCGCCCACACCGAAAGCGACATTCAGCAAGCAAGTGTTGCGTTTGAAGAAACCATCTCGGCCCTCCTTGATGAAGAACTCATTGTGACGATGTAATCGGCAAACAAATTGGAATAGAAGGGTAACGCTTTACAACGTTCCTCAAAACACAAGACAAGAAAGTAGCATGACGGACCAAACTGACAACAACGAGCCGCAAGTCGCCAAACCCCCGTTTCCTATGGATACAGCGGCCACCGAACACGCGCTCGACTTGCCACAAGGAAAACTGCCCTACCATGTCGAGGCCGGCTGGATCACGTTGCGGAAGATTCACAAACCGGTAGCTCACCTGTTCCACACGGCCTATCTCGGACAAAACCAACAAGAGGATCGCCCGCTGACGTTCGTTTTTAACGGCGGACCCGGTGCGGCGTCCGCCTACCTGCATATGGGGGCACTGGGCCCTCAACGCGTGGTGTTTGGCACCAACGGCAGACTCCCCCAACCGCCGACTCGAGTTGTCGACAACCTGGAAACCTGGCTCACCTTCACCGACCTCGTCTTCATTGACCCTGTTGGAACAGGGTTCAGCCGGGCGCTGAAGGACACCAAAAGCAAATCCGAACCAAAAACGAAAAACACCGACAAAGAGGACGCCGATGATCCACAGGAGAATCCCGAGTACTGGGAAATTGACAAGGACCTGGATTCCTTGGGCGAGTTTGTTCGCCGCTTCTTGTCAAAACATCATCGGTGGACGTCACCTTTGTATGTCGCAGGTGAAAGCTATGGCGGTTTCCGAGTGGCGAAGATGGCACGCAGTCTACAGGAAACGCATGGTGTTGGTCTGTCGGGCGCGCTGTTAATATCCCCCGCAATCGAATTCGATTCGCTACTCGGATCGGATTATAATTTGACTTACTGGGTGGAGCTGTTTCCCTCCTTGGCAGCAGCGGCGCATCAGCATGGCCGGACTCGCAATCATCCTGAAAATGAATCCCTGGATGAAATTATCGAGCGGGCTGAATCTTTCGCCACCAATGAATTGGCGCGCTGGTTAACTCATGGCGAAGCATTGCAGGAAAGCGACCGATTGCAAATCGTGTCAACGATGTCCGATCTCACGGGATTGGACAGGCCGCTGATCGAACGGGCCGGCGGGCGCATCACCTCCACATTGTTTTGTCGCGAACTGCTGCGCGAACAGCGCCGCCTTTGCGGACATTATGACGCGTCCATCTCCACGGTGGACCCCTATCCCGATCGCAACGCGTACGAGGGTCCCGATCCGACCCTTTTCTCCATCGACCGCCTGTTTACAGGGGCCATCAACCACCAACTCCGTGCCACCCTGCAGGTTACAACCGATCTGGAATATCGGCTGTTGAGTATGCAGGTGAATGAAGCCTGGAAAGACAAAGAAAACAGCCATGTGTTCCGTCGGCTGGTCGGAGCCATGGATGACTTGCGCTACGGCATGAGCTTGAACGAACACATGAAAGTCTTCATTGCCCACGGTTACTTCGACCTGATCACGCCCTATTTCAGCAGTCAGCGGCTGATTCAGTTGATGAAGCTCACGGCTGATCAGAAAAACAACGTCCTCGTAAAAAACTACACGGGAGGGCACATGTTTTACAGTTGGGATGGATCGCGCGCCGCGTTTCAAGCCGACGCTCGGCAATTCTATGGGCTGGCCAAATCGCCGGCCTGACTGCTGGAAAGAGGACCTGCCGATACCGCAACATCAAACGGCCACTACCAGACCCTTTCGACTTCGAATTGGGGCTGGTCTTCAGTAATCCTGATCCGCACATCGACCGGTAAATTTTCGAACTGCTGCGCCTTACCCGTGGGCCAACGAACTACCAGTCGATCGATCTGCTCGGCATCACCTAAACCGACCAGCAAACCTGTCGGACCCTGCCCCATAAAACCATTGGCGGAAAACACGTCCCGCACAATCGTTCGCCCCGCACAATGGATCACCACGCGGCTGCCGACAGCCGACCGGTTGCTTTTCACTCCTACCAGGTCCAATTGCACTCTCTTCTTCTGCGCTGCGCAGCGATTGGCGAACAACCGCAACGGGCCACCACCCACAGAGCCGACCATCAGGTCAACGGCACCGTCACCGTCAAAATCGGCGGCGACCACCGATCGAGAATCAGAATCGATGTCGGCTTTTGAGGCGAACGAGGCATCCACAAACCCATCGCCACCGAGATTCAAAAACATGCAATTGCGTTCAAAGGCGCTCAAATTCTGTCCGCCCTGGAGCATCATGAAAGGATTTTCGACCCAGAATTCACCCGCCTCGTGGTCGATGTCACCCAGCGCCGGAATGACACATTGTCGATTCAAAGGCTGTGACACGACAGCCCGCCAGAGACACGTTCAGCCATCCGGTTTCTTGCGATCAAAACTCATGAACCCCGTCGTGGCATACAAGTCCAGCCAGCCATCGTTGTCCAGGTCCGCCATGGCGGGCGCGTAGGCCCAACCGACTGACGACACCTCCATCGCTTCAGCAAATTCTTCGTAGGGCTGATTCGCTGACGGTTTACTGTAGAGGCGATTTCCGGCACAGGATCCGCGCACCCGTGCAAAAATCCCGGGCGGGTAGTCGTCCTCACTCAACTGCCCGATAATTCGTCGCCCCATCTTGGAAAACATGTTGGCCACGTAGATTTCCGTGTGCCCGTCGTTATTCAGATCACCCGTCGCCACTCCCATACTTGTCGGAAAGTCCCGCGCCACAGTCGTTTCTGACACGTCGGCAAACGTGCCGTCTCCCTGATTCCTCAGAATCACATTACTGCCAAACTCGTTGGCAATGTACAAATCCGGCCAGTGATCCTGGTCAAAGAAAAACCAGGAGGCTGCGTGGGTGGTCCCGAGTCCGCCACCACTACCGGTCGAGCGGGTCACATCAAGAAAACGTCCCTGGCCCAGGTTACGAAACAGAACGTTATCCTGCCCGGCATTCGGATCGTCGATCCAGCCACCGGCGTCCGTCTGGGAACCGTTCAGGTCGCGCTGGTACATGACATACAGATCGAGTAACCCGTCACCGTTGTAATCCGCAACGGAGCAGCCCATGCATTCCGGGTGAAAGAAGATTCCCGCACTCCGAGTGATGTCGACAAAACGCTTGCCCTGTTCGTTGTGAAAGAGCGAGTCACCCAACAGCAGGTCGGGAAAGCCATCGTTGTCATAGTCAAACCAGCCAGCCACGGCATTCGACCCGCGAGTGTATTTCGTGATTCCCATTTTTCCGGCAACATTCACAAAACGCGTGCCACCTTCGGACCGCAGCAACATCCGTACACCGTCGAAAGAAGCTAAAGCGATATCCAGATCGCCGTCCTGGTCGAAATCCTCCACCGCAAATTGAAACCCGTATTGATCAATTTTCTCCAAGGAGACTTTCCAATTGTCGCGGAGCGGCAGATCAGAAATCCCCACTTGTCGGCTCACTTCTTCCATCAGTAAATGCGTACTCTTGCGCCAGATCTCGGACCTGATCTGCCACCGATCCAGAATCGCTGTCTGGTCGATTTTCCGGTCGTCCTGAATCGTACAATCCACAAGGTGTTCAGACTCATAAAACGCAATGGAACCGTCCTGGTCCACCCCGGAGAGTGTCAGCCGGACTCGCAAGTGCCAACGTTGGTTCGAATCGTTGCGTTCGATATTCAAAACGCGAAAACTGGAGCGCTGCAACTTCTGAAAGTGGGCGACCGGCGCTATCAAGGATTGCACCACCACTTCCGGCCCTACCGGGGCAACGTTTTCATCGGTGGCTTTGCGCACTTCAACAACCGGTCCATGCCTGCGTGTCGTTTCGGAGAGGTGGTCAATCACCGCGCCGCTGAATCCTTTCCGCAAACAGGCTGACAACTTCGTTTCATCCCGGTCAGCAATCGCCGCCAGCATCCGCGGTCCAAACCGCCGTTCTAGTTCGAAAGTGATGTGCTCGGCGTCCCAGATTTCTTGTTGTTTTCCCTGGTCCAGTTCAAAGTTGGTCAGCGGTTCGGGAGCAGACTTCGCCGGTAAAACATCAACCGTTGGCCGCGCATCCTCGGCGGGACGACCGGAACATCCCGACAATGAAATACTGGCCGTGACCAGAAGCACCATCGAATGCATCCCGACACAGCATTTCATGAAGTTCCCCCAAATTCCCTGTGGGATTGACCGTTGGCGAGCCGGTTTGAGTGCTCCGCAATAGGTGCCCACCGCAAGGGATAACACAGTGCTTGTAACACCGTCTGCACTAGAAACTCTTGCGGCGATCACTTTAGCCGTTCATCCTGCGATTGTAATCCCATGTCGGCCAGTTCGCAATCTTTCAAGACTTGGTCCGAAACAGTGGCAAAACGCTCTTGTCGGGCGGGCCACGGTTCGGACATCCGCTGACAACGTGGCAGATTCGAATGGACCACGGCGTTGTCTTTCAGTCGTCGTACCGATGGTCTTCACGCCCAACGGGTACCTCCCAGTTGTTCGTTCAGGCAGTCCGTCTGTCTGGCCGGTTTTTTTTATCAGACGTTAAAACGAATGAATTGCCAAAAAGACGGTGCCACCGTCGCGTGGTAGATGATAAATTCTATAATGCGTCCCGGCCGGGCGGTGGAAGCATGGTCGGCTGTAACCTTACTGCTTAGCTTCACGTCCTGGCTGTCCTTGGAAACGGAGGGGACGATGAACTCCGATACCCCCCGGATAAGGATCAACACGAGGTAATGCACACGGTGAATTTCTCCCCCACGTTTTTAAGACTTCTCCACGTCACGCTGGTGGTAACACTGGCCATTCTCTCCAGTCACGTCCAAGGGGATGATTGGCCACAATGGCGAGGTCCGGAACGAAACGCTGTTTCCAAGGAAACCGGCTTGCTGCAGAGTTGGCCGTCGGAGGGTCCGCCAAGCGTTTGGCGAGCTTCCGGGTTGGGCGACGGATACTCAAGTGTTGTCGTGTCCCGGGGCCTTGTTTTCACCATGGGGCAACGCGAAAAGGATGTCATCTGCACCGCCTTGGATTCGGCCACCGGCAAACCACGCTGGACTCGCAAAATCGGGGAAACGGATCGAATTACATTGTCCACGCCGACCGTGGACCAGGATCGTCTTTACGTTCTGGACCCTGATGGGGACCTGGTTTGTTTGAAAACAAACAGTGGTGAATTGGTCTGGCAAAAAAGTTATGTCGAGGATTTTGATGGACAGATGGCGTCACCACACGGATACGCGGAATCACCTTTAGTCGATGGTGAGAAACTGGTCTGTACGCCTGGCGGGCCAGAGGCCCTGATGGTCGCGATGAACAAGACAACGGGCGAAGTCTTGTGGAAGGCGACGATTCCGGAAATCGGTCCGGCGGGAAGTGACGGGCACAGCTTTCCATCGATGGTGGTCACCGAAGTCGGGGGGATTCGCCAGTACGTGCAGTTTGCCGGGCGGGGACTGGTTGGCATTGCAGCACAGGACGGCCGCTTCCTCTGGGGTTACAACGACTTATCGACCGGGTTAAACATTCCCACACCAGTCGTGCGTAACGACCTGGTCTTCGCCGCAAATGGCTACAACGCCGGCAGCGCACTGCTTCAACTGGAGCCTGACGGAAGCGGGGGTGTCGAGGCCCACGAAGTTTATTCATTGCGGGGCAGTCGCTTTCAAAATCAACATGGTGGAATTGTGTTGGTGGGCGACCATGTCTTCGGCGGACACGGCAACAACAACGGCCTGCCAACATGCGTGGAACTGGAAACTGGACGCGTCGTTTGGAAAAGGCGAGGCCCGGGAGTCGGATCGGCAGCCGTCATCTATGCTGATGGGCATCTCTATTTTCGTTACCAAAACGGGCTGATCGCCCTGATCGAAGCCAGTGCCGACCGCTACCGTCTGAAAGGCACATTCCAGTTGCCAGGAGCCGGTGGAGACAGCTGGGCACACCCGGTCATCGCCCACGGAAGGCTCTATCTCCGGGAAAAAGACCACCTTTGGGTTTATGAGGTGATCACCAACCGGGGCACGGGCCACCAAGCAGCGGCGGGAACTGACCCTGCAACTTCCAGCCCTGCCATCAGCCGATTGCATGAACTGGACGTTTTCACCGCGACCCTCGACGGTCAGCATGCATACTATCGTTATGCGTCGGATAACGACAACGAGACTGTTTTGCTCGTGCATCTAGCCAACCAACACCTGGCCGAAGGAGCGTTTGCCCCGCAAGTGCTGAAGGCGTTGGAAGCCCTGCAAAGACCGTTCGTTCTCGATTTGGCCGGAACGAACGTCAACAACACCGGCGTAGAGCAAGCGAGCCGACTTCCGAATCTGACCGGGCTGAATCTGGAACTGTGTCTGCAAATCTCCGATGGCGGGCTGGAACCCTTGTCCACCAGCAAGAGCCTGCACTTGTTGGTCCTGACAGGAACTGCCATCACCGACGAGGGGCTGCAACACGTTTCCAAAATCAAGAGTCTCCTTGCCCTGGACCTGGAACTGTGTGACGGGGTGACGGATCTTGGCTGCTCGCAATTGGCCATGATGACCCGGCTAAAAGCGTTGAACCTGAAAAAAAACGGGTTCGGAAGAATGATTACTGACGAGGGGCTGAAGGCTTTGGGGCCCCTGACCGAATTGGAATCGCTCAACCTGTATGGTAACGGACTTTCCGACGAGGGTTTGGTACACCTTCAACCTCTACAGCGTTTACAGGAACTTGATCTGAGCTTGTTAACGCTGACAGACAAGGGCATGGAACACTTGCAGCCACTTCGACAATTGCGACACCTGGAGTTACTGTATTCGATCGGCTTTGCCGGTCCACAGCTGACCGATGCCGCGTTGGTCAGCCTTCAAGAACTGGAGCATCTCGAATCGCTCAATTTGATCGGATCCAAAATCACGGATGCCGGGTTGCTGCGTCTCGGACAACTCAAGCGGTTGACACAATTAGAGCTGGTTGGAACTTCCGTCACGGCATCGGGTGCACAGCGATTCAGACTCGAGCTGCCAGCTTGTAACATCCGCCTGGCGGCTGGTAGAAGTCGTGACTTCGGGCTGTCGGAAAAAGACGGCTTGTAAACCTCGTGGATGCGATGTGAAGTTCGCCTTCCTGGTCTGACCTGGTCGCACAGCGGTGGGCATGTCTCGCTACGGCAGCTTCGATGTAAATTGATACTGTCCCGAACCTACAGCAAACACCGCCCCGTCGTTGTCGATACGCTGAAACTTCACCCCTTCAATGGCGGCGATCGGCCGGTCCCCTGCAGTGACTGTTTCAAGGCCCCTGGCAGGTAGAATCACCGTGGCAGTGGTATTGGCCGGAATGGTGACATTCAAGTGGAATTGATCGTTTTCGATGCGCCAATGGCTGACGATGGGGCCACGTATCGAATGATAGCTGCCTCTGGCCCAGGTCAATCCTCCTCCGGGACGGGGATGAATGACAAAGTGTTTGTAAGCAGGGTGATCTTCGTCCGGATTGATGCCGATGATGTGCCGCCACATCCATTCGCCCACAGCCCCGAACGCATAGTGATTCAGGGAGGAAACAGGTTGTTCTCCCTCTCGACCCTCAACATACGAGTCCCAGCATTCCCAGATGGTCGTGGCGCCCATCTGGATCATGAAGTTCCACGACGGACAACCCTGCAGGTGCAGCAACCGGGTCGCCTCGTCATGGTACCCGTTGCGCGTAAGTTCCAGCATCAACCGGTGTGTCGTCTGGAATCCGGTCGACAGATGACCGTGATGTCGTGCCAAGCTCGCGACCATGTGCCCGGCAACCCGGGACCTCAGTTCCTCGGCAATCAGATCAAAGCTTAATGCCAGGGCGTAACCGGCCTGAGTATCACCCTCGATTCGGCCGTCCGGCTTGACGAAACGACGGTTGAATTCGGATTTGATATCTTCAAAAAGATCACGATATCGCACGGCTTCTTCTTCACGACCAATCACCGTGGCCATCTTGGAGACGAGCCGGGTCGAGTGCGCAAAAAACGCCGTGGCAAATATTTCGTTGGGAACCGCGCCGCCCGTTTTTGGCCAGTCTTTCAGCTTCAACGTGTCGCCGTTGAGCCAGTCGTTGTAATCGTTGTCGCGCCGCTTTTCCCAAATCAAATTTGGATTGACCCGGTGGATAAAATCGACCCAGCGTCGCGCCGATTCAAAATGTTCTTCGAGGAGTCGCTTGTCGCCGTAGTTCTGGTACATCCGCCAGGGCACGATCGTTCCCGCATCGCCCCAACCGGGCACGCCCGCGCCTCGCCGGTTCGGTTCGCCCGGGTGTGGCGAGTAATTGGGGTAGCGCCCGTCATCCGCCTGCGAATCGCGCATGTCGGGTATCCACTTGCTGAAAAAGGCGGCCAGGTCCATGTTAAAAATGGCGGTTTGCGCAAAGGCCTGCATGTCACCCATCCAGCCCGCACGTTCATCACGCTGCGGGCAGTCACTGGGAATACCGTGCAGGTTGCTCCGCTGGCTCCAGAGAATGTTGCTCATCAGCTGGTTAATGGATGGATCGGAGCACTCGAACGTACCCACCTCCGGAGCAGCCGAACGGAACGCGCGCACCAGCAGAGTGTCACGGTCCAACCGCCTGGGCATCCCAGTCACTTCCACGTACCGGAAACCGTGGTAGGTGAACCGTGGCTCGAAAATCTCCTCACCGTCACCCCGCTTGATATAACGATCCCGCTGCAGCGCACCGTTGAGATTCTTGGTGTAGAGCGTACCGTCGTCGTTGATCCGCTCGGCGTGCCGCAACGTCACGATGGTGCCCGCCGGGCCGGTCACCTTCAGCCGGCACCAGCCGGCCAGGTTCTGGCCCATGTCACACACATGGCTACCGGGCTCAGGTTCGGTCAACGTGATCGGATGTAGTTCTTTCATGACCCGGATCGGCTCGTTACGCTGCCAGACAAGCCGGGTTCCCGGAAAATCGACCACGTTCACTTGTTCCCAGTCGCCATCGTCGTAGTTGGCCGTATTCCAACCGGGCCGCTCCAGACGTGCGTCGTATGTTTCGCCACCGTAGAGGCTGGTCACGCGAAGCGGAGACTCCGTTGTACTGCGCCACGAATCGTTACTCACAATGCATTTTGTCCGGCCGTCGTCCAGTTCAACATCCAGCCGCAAAATCAGACCCGGCTGGGCTGCGAACACGCGTTGGGCAGGGGGCGCCGCCGCGTGGAAGCGGTCAGCATACCAGCCGGTCCCAAGGATGGCCCCCAACACATTGGTTCCCGGGCTGATCAAATCGGTCACGTCAAAGGTCTGGTATTGAATGCGTTTGTTGTACAGGGTGAATTCCGGCGCAAGAATGTGGTCGCCCACGCGTTGACCGTTGAGGTACAGTTCGTACAAACCCAGGCCTGTCACGTGCACCATCGCGCGCCGCACCTGGCCGTCGAGCGAGAAGGACTTGCGAAGCAAGGGCGAGGGCCGGGTCTCTGAATCTTCCGCCTGAAATGTGCTGTGCGGCGGAGCAATCCAGTCGGCGCCCCAGTCGGCCCGATCGAGCAGTCCCATGGTCCACATGGCGGTCCTGCTCCAGGCGGAAACCCCTCCGTCCCCATCCCAGACACGCACCTTCCAAAAGCATCGCTGGCGAGATTTCAGCGCCGTGCCGGCATACACAACATGGATCGACTGGTCCGAAACCACTTTGCCGCTATCCCACAGATCGGCTTCGTTGTCGCTTAGACGCTGCTTACTGACAGCCACCAAAATCTGGTAGGCAGCTTGCCTTTGATTTCGCTGTGGGGACTCCAGGATCCAGCTTAACCGGGGCTTGTCCGTATCAATGCCCAGCGGATCGTGTCGGTATTCGCAACGTAATTCCTGCACCTGCAGTGTCGTGTCGGCGAAAATCGCCCGGCCACTTAAAATCGATGCCGCCACAAACCACAGGACCACCGTGCGTCGATTCATTGAACTCCATACGTTAAACATGGATTCCGCAGCAAGTGGGTCGGAAGCAGATGGCTGGAGGCGAAACAATTAAATTCTTTTTCGGCATCAGCGATTTCTTTACCATTGGATGGTCCATTAGTTTAGGTAAGAATTCCCAATATCTTCACTGCTTCCCGTGCTAACGGTTGCGGTGTGTCACGTGCTGCAGACGGCAGGACAGGAATTTACCTTTTGGATAATACGACGAAGAATATTCCAAAAAGGCAGAAGACAATTGATGTCCCTCCCACAACGGTTGCAGCTCCCCACAGATCAATAAATGACTCAAGTTTAGCCTGTTGGGGATCTTCTTTTAGAAAGCGAACATTGACTTTTTCATTCACAGAATACGCTGGTGGGTTGCTACCCCATCCTTCGACTTCATGTTCTTTTCCCTGATGATCAATGAACTTAAAAACTGGTGCAAATGTTGTCGAAGTCCGTGTTTGTGACGTGGAGCGGTCGCCTGTCCTTATTTCCTTTCGTGATTTTTTCTTTAACAATTTGATGACGGTGCCGTCGGTTCTCTCTGCTTCAGCGAGAAACGATTTAGTGTTATAGCAAAGATAATTCCTATCACGCCCAGGAACAAATTAAACAGGCCGACTATCCTGCCACATCCGCCCGTCGGCGCCTCCGGACCCTCGGTCCCGGAGGTACGGTCCCTGGACTGATACAGCATCGACCACTCGTCCCCCTCCCGGGACATAGCCGCAGTGTTTGTCGGACTGGCGGGATCGGTGAAATCCATGACAAACTTGAGGCGTGAATACCCGACCGTACCGGAAGTCGCCTCCGCTTCAACATAGCTCACATCGGAGTCGTGTTGAATGGCTCGGACCATCCACGTCTCTTCCAGATTGTCGGGAAAAGCCTCCCTGCCAATCTCGTCGATCTTGCTGTTGATCCATTCTTCGCGGCTTGCCTGATCCATTGCTCGTACTCCTAATTCAACTTGTTGTTCAACTTGAATTTCTGATTCAGTGTTGCTTTTGCTAACTAGACCATCATTATTTCTTCTGTTTTATTTACTAAGTGTTCTGATACACATGTTGAGTCATGGCATTTAAACTCGGTATATTTTTATGGACTATTCAGAGTAAATCTTGTCCATAAATAAAACACTTTCCCGATTCACCAGTTCTACTGCGAATGTATTCCAATTGATTTTCTTTCTCTTCGCCATATCGCATGTGAAGAAGGATCTCAAAGACAAGTATGATATCAAGACCTGAACCATATCGAATTTCTTTGCCAATCAGTTAGGCAATTACAAACTGGTTGGTGGCAGCCGCAATCGGGCAATCGTAATGAAGGCGAAACACCCTTGATCAGCGAAAATTGGGCCGTCGGGTGTGTACAGGGTATCTGGAACACTTCCGGAAAACCCAACGAACTCCACAGGACTTTGTGACAATCACCCACTACCCGCGCCGCACTCGATGTGGCAGCAGCCAAGTCCGAGAGGGCCAGCCTGGATTGTGGCACAAGTGTAGCCCGGTCGTCCAATGACGCCAGGCAAATGAATCAAAACCTCGGTCGAATCTTGAAAATACGGAACGGCTGGCTATATTAAAAGGCCGATGGGGATTGAAATCACTATCAGTTATCAGTAAATCATTATCCGTCAACCGGCGATTTTACGTTTGATGGGAGTTTAATTCAGAGACGGGTTTTGAAACTTTTATGCCGCAGAGTCGGTAAATTCAAGGGTTTACGGCGGCGTTCCTCTTTAACGAATGGTTTTGCGACGCTCAGGGAACCGAACCGACGAGAGATTGTCTAACCGTGATGGTCCGCTCCGTCTCCGGTAGTACAAATAAGAGCTGTGACAAGAGCACTTCCAGTATAGCGAGGGCGTCATGCGTTCACGGCGGGCTTTTACACTGGTTGAATTGCTGGTGGTGATTGCCATCATCGCCATTCTGATTGCACTGCTGATTCCAGCGGTTCAGGCCGCCCGAGAATCAGCTCGACGGGCGGAGTGCCTCGACAATCTCAAGCAAATCGCGATAGCCATTCTTCATCATCACGACGCCCAAAAGACCTTTCCGCGTAGCGGTAACCGTTATCGAGATGATGGGCGGTGGTATGGTCCCCAAAGCTGGACATGGATCGCCCGCTTACTTCCGTACATTGAGGAAGAAAATCTTTACCAAGTGGCCGGCATCGACAAGGCGGTGTTCAGGAATAACCCGGCCATTTCGGAGTCGATCCCGGTTTTCTTTTGCCCCAGCGACGCCGCCTCAGAGGAATCGCCCAGTACGGCCGCCCTAGACAGTAATCAGTGGGACCGTGCGCCGGGTGGACTCACTAACTATAAAGCCTCCAGCGGCTCTAACTGGCCGTGGGGTCTGTATGCCCACGCCGGTACGAATAACACGGACGAGCCCTTCGGGGGGATTCCCGACGGCGTGTTTTCCAGTTCGGACATCCGGTTTGACCGCAGGATGAAAGAAATCAGGGACGGAGCGAGCAACACCTACATGATTGGCGAAGATATTCCGTCGATGAACGAGTGGTCATACTGGTTTTTTGCCGACGGCATCGCCTGTACGTCGGCTATTCCTCCCAATCTAATGGATCCTCCCGATTGGACAGTCGGTTTCTCATTCCGCAGTCGACATCCGGGTGGTCTGCAATTCGCCTTTGTAGATGGTTCGGTGCATTTCATTGACGAGTTGATCGACATGCGAATTTACCGCGCGCTGTCTACTATTAAGGGCGCCGAAATCTATAACCGTTGAATAGGCTGATTAATAAGATGCAATCCATTTCGGAACAGCCACGGGACAAAATGAAAACGTCGGTCGCGTACCCATGGTACGTGTTGATTTCGGTGTCAGTTGCAGTGATGGGCTGTGGTGCAGGAGATCAACCTGGGCCGCAAATCAAAGGTCGGATCACACTCAATGGCGATCCATTGCCGACGGGAATTGTAATATTCTCACCGGACACTGAGAATGGAAACACAAGTAAACACGAACTTCGTGCCCAAATTGATCCCGCGAATCCGGGTGTCTACGAATTAAAATCCGACGGGGATGGTGCTTCTCTCGGCTGGTATCGCGTTGCTGTCTTCGCCATCGAGTCACCCAATCGCATGACTCCACCAGTGTGGCTGGTGGATCGGAAGTATGCGAATGTGGAAACGTCCGGGCTTGCTGTAGAGGTCATTGCGAACCCGAGCGATGTCGCATACGATTTCGACTTGGAACGTTAGGATGTGGTGCGAACTTCGCCATGTGCGATGATAACCACTACCGACCACACAGTTCATTGGATTACCTAACCCCGATTCTCTCACTCACCCTGGTATAAATCCTGGGGGGTTGCTGCTCGAAGATTTCCAGAAGCTGACAAACGGCTTCAACAGCTAGAAACGTGGGATCGAGCTATTGCCGAAGAACAGCAGAATCTCGAACGTCAAAAGCGTCCTCTTGATGACGAGAAAAACGTGATCGAGAAATCGACGAGAACCACGTACAAATCTCTCAATCAAGCTAAGAGCTTGTTTTCTACTTCAGCCGTTCCAGATACAGCACTTGATATTGAAGCTACACACCATGTGACGACATCAAAAAAGAGCTGGTACTTGATAAAATACTGGCTGATTACCAGTTGCTGAATCCAAAAGAGAAAACTTGCTTCTTCTCTCATGTGGAAAAAGAACTTGCCGAGAAGTATGACATCGAAACAAGGTCCATAAGCATTTTTTTTCTGCCCAACTTAAGAATAACAAACTCACCGGTGGCAATCGGAATCGACAGATCGTTTTGAAGCAGCAAAAGTAGAAAAATCGGGCAGAGAGGGTACAGGATCTGACAAGCCCGATGGACAGGCGCAGAAAAATGCCCTAAACTCCCTGCCACAAAGACTTTGCCAGAGTGGCGGAATTGGCAGACGCGCTGGATTCAAAATCCAGTTCCCTTCGGGGAGTGAGGGTTCGAGTCCCTCCTCTGGTACTCTTGAAAATAAGGGGGTTTCGTGATTTCCGTTTACTGACTCCCAAGCTTACAACTTCAAATGTCCCTGATTTGTCCCTCGTTCCTTGTCATGACGGGGGGGGTTGTCAGGTGATGTAAAGCAGTGTGGATAGGTTGGAAATTGTAGTCCAGTCGCCAACGGTCGATCCCGCTTCGTTCCTCACTGCTGGAAAACAGGCATCGACACCGTCGCTTCCGCTCATCTCGCTGCGGTGACTCCCAACTGCCCTTACATTGAATTTCTACCAGCAAACCTCTGTGGTTCGCTACTACGTCAGGAGCGGTAGCCGACGAAATCAAAATTGTCAACGGCCAAATACCGTTGCCTCAAAATCCAGGACTGGGTATCGGGGTGAATAGGGAGGCACTGCGGCGGTTCGACGGTGAATAAGAACGGTCCTGCCGCCACTTTCACTGATAGGACATAAAAGGGGCAGTAGCCTCATCGCGACGATCATGAGAATCAAGATCGGACAAAGAATTCAAAACAACACGACCGCCACGTGTTAATTCCCAGAGGCAATTACAAGACTTGATCTTGCTAGTTAAACACCCGCCACCTTGGATTCGTATTAGGGATCCAAAGGAGACTTTTGATGTTGGTAATGCAAGTGTGGCGGAGACCGTCGTGTCGTCCGTGACGATCAATTAGCTTCCACGCTGTGGCCGGCCTCCGCCGGGTCGGCCACAGCTGAGCCTTTTTCGTGAAACCAACGACATACCATGATTAGCAGTACGGTTCAAAATACCTAATCAGTGGCCCCCAGACACCCTTTCAAAACGACATTCTTTCGTTTCATTGTGTCTACAGGGAATCTGCGTTGTCGGACAGGTATTGAGCCACTCCCTCTGGGGTTGGCGTCATACCCGGTTTTCCGGAAGCCCATCCAGCAGGACATACTTCACCGTGTTCTTCGTGAAACTGCAACGCATCGACAATACGCAGCATTTCATCGATGTCGCGGCCAAGTGGCAGGTTATTGACCACCTGGTGCTGGACCGTGCCTTCTTTATCAATCAGAAACGAACCACGTAATGCGAATGTCGTTTCTTCATGCAGTACGTTGTAACTGTTCGTAAGAGCACGGTCGGGATCA
Organism: Planctomycetaceae bacterium; assembly: GCA_002726515.1. Classification (GTDB taxonomy): domain Bacteria; phylum Planctomycetota; class Planctomycetia; order Pirellulales; family Pirellulaceae. Next base: position 21,044 of record PBTE01000197.1, read on the forward strand.
CTGAGCAACGGATACTGGACTTCACCAATTCCGCCTTCGGAAATGGCAGTCTGACGCCACTTTGCATGGGATTCGGTATCATCGATCGAAATGCCCAAAACTTGGACATTGCGCTTTTGGAAGTCACCGATACGGTGATCAAAAGCGATTAGTTCCGAAGGTCAAACAAAGGTGAAGTCTTTGGGGTAAAAGAAAAGGACAACAGGTTGTCCCTGATAGTCCGACAGGCTGACCGGTTGTTCCGTTCCGTCCGGCATAATAGCCTGGGCTGTGAAACTTGGAGCCTTGTGTTGAACCAATGCACTCATAGTCTGATTCTTTCTCTGTGAAAAAGTTGCGTGAGAACAGGACGATGGATCATGGATGACCGAGTTTTCAGGTGATCTTGGAAAAAACTGGCAATCCTAGTACACGTTGCACACGAGAAGTGTCGATACTCGCGCCCTACGACCGTATCATACCAGGGAAGACGCAAATTTTCTCTGGTGTGCTTACGCGGCGGTAAAAG
>PBTE01000198.1 GCA_002726515.1 Planctomycetaceae bacterium
CGGCCGAGCATTAACGTGCTGGAAAGACCATCAACAGGACCCGTTTTTCGACGGTGGAGATCACCGGCTGCTGACCACCAACTGGTGTCACCACCTGATCGATCGGCCGGAAAATCATTTGACGGGAGTCAGCTTCGCGTACGGCGGTTACTACGGATTTTTTGACAAGTATCAGGACGGGGACGGCGCTTACACCATTCACCGGCCCGATCATTGGGTCTTTTCAGGAACGGGGCTTCAACAGGGAGACCGTCTGGGGTCCCACGATCAACTTGTCAACTACGAGTGCGACGGTTGTCAGTTCAACTGGCATGACGGGCTACCAGTTCCCACTTATGGAGACGGGACTCCCGAAACCTTTGAGATCCTGGCAACCGCTCCTGCCGAATTGTCACACGCCGACGATTCCGTCCGACTCGTGTCCGAGGCGCTGCATGGTCAGGGAACGCAACAAGGCCAGCAGCAACCCGGAGCAGCCGTTATGGGTTTGTATGAGCAGGGCGGCACCGTGCTGACAACCGGTTGCACCGAGTGGGCCAAAGGTTTGCGCGGGGGCGACCCTGTTGTCGAACAAATCACGAGAAATATTCTGGACCGGTTGTCCGTGTAGAACGTGAAGGGATCCAGGTCAGACGCTCGTCCAACGCTGGCTTTCTGATGCTGGCCATCTGGCAGGCGCCAGGTCGGCTGCTGGGCCTGCGCATCGGGTGGCTCCGACGATGCCCGCCGAGTAACACCCGACAATTTCCGCGACACAACCCGCAGCAATTTGAGCGAGGAACACTAATCCACCAGTGGCGTTATCTCTCTGGTTCCGGTACCCAGCGATAGATTCCGGCCAACATATCCGAACGGTGGCTCTTGGCCGTAAAGATCACAAACTCGTCCTCCCTGGTTGCAAAAGCGTTCACTGTCTCGTAGGGCCCAGCCAGACCGTAGTCAAAACTGCGTCCCTCGTCGTAACTGATAACAACCCCCGGCTGCTGCCAAGAATGCGACCGATAAGTCAGAGCGAGCCCACCGTGAGGCAGTACCACTCCCTTCTGTTGACTCACCCCGGCCAGACTACCGCCTGTTTTTTTCCAGCGACGACCCTGGTCAGTGCTGATCGCCACATCGTTGGCTCCCCAACCGCGAGGTCCCATGGTAATGAACTCGTGCCGCGAGAAGGCGACCCACGTTCCGCCAGGCATCTGCAGAATGTCCATTTCACTGTAACGTGGTTCCCACTGATACTGTCCCGCCCGGGGAGGCTCTGCTCGAAACACAAAAGAAAAATCACCCCAATCGGTTCCATCCTTCGAACGGATGACTCCGTTGGACGACGAATAAGAACTCATCTCGTGTTCGCTCACGCAGCCGAAAATTGGCAGAATCGCATCTCCGCCTTGGTCTTCAAGAAAGTGGCTCGCCGTCGGAATCGCCCAGAGAAACGGGCCCTTGAAGGGCTTCCCTGCCGTCCATGTTTTCCCCGCATCGTCAGAATGATGCACGATAACACTCCCATCGAAAGACTCACCGGACATTTTGAACGTCGGGTAACCGCCCACCGTCCCCATCCGCTGGTACTGACCATCCTCCCACGGTTCATTGACCTGCTGGGTGGCCGCCAACCATCTGCCACTGTGAAGCACACCGAAGGCGGCCAGCGGTTCGGGTAAGCTGGCCCCGGCGACTGGCTGCCAGCTGCGGCCTCCGTCCGAGGAACGTTGTACCAGACCCTGAACCAGGCCCAGCAAATCACCTCCTGGCATCTGAGCCGCGTGTCTGAAATCCTCAACGACCCTGCGTTCTACCAGCACCCAACGCCCGCTGGGACGTTTCGGTTCCACAACGACCTGTGGCGTTATATCTCCCTGGATCGGCGTGCGCCGAAAGAACACCGCCTCGATCCGTTCCCGGTCGATCGGTATTTTCCGATTCGCCGCACCTTCAATTTGACCCTCACCGCGCTGGGGCCGGTTGATCACCGCAAGCACATTTTCATCATCCAGTGGCTGCAGGGAGGAAAATCCGTAATGTTCGAAAGGCCACTTGTCCGCGAGGTAGGGAACGGTGGGCGGTGCCGGGGTTTCCTGTGGCCGGTTGTGCATCCCCTGAAGCCATCCCCGGATGGTGATCCGGGTCTCTTGGAAAAAAGAGCGGAACAGGTTTCGGCTGACCAGTAGCCGCATCTCCCCCCAAGCCGCCCACTGCACGTTGGCGCACACGGCGAAGGGACCCATCAGAGCCTGGCTGGGCCAGGCTCCCGGAAGCAATTGATCCGGGCGACTCCAGCTACGACCTTGATCTTCACTCCACATCCGACACAGAACTTGCGAAGCACCGGGACCGGCATTTGTTTCGGTAGGGCCCGTGCCGGATTCGTTCAACCTTCTGGCGGTTACCATCGCCAGCATCCGTTCTTCTGAAGATCTGTTTTCTACCACGACCGACAAACCTTCGAAGCTGAAGCGACTGCCTCCGGCGGCACCGACCAGTGGGGCGGGACCTTTCGCAATCCAGGAAAAATCTCCCCAGCTGTGCCCGCCATCACTGGAACGCAGGAGTCCGCAACCATGAACGGTTGCCTTCAGAGCGTCCGGCGTGGACGCCCCATACACCGGCATGAACAGGGTTCCGTCGGCGGTTTGCACCACTTTTCCACTGGGGGCCCACCAGGTCAGGGGTGGTTCAGCACGGACTTCCCTGAGCTTCCACGTCCCCGCTTCATCATCAGAAATCAAAAGGTGTACCCAGGACGTGGTTTGTCCGCGTGAGAATATCGTGAAGGGAACCAACAAGCGGCCATCCTTTTCCACCGACATCGTACCCACAGCACGTGGTTCACCTTGTTTGCTGGAAAACACAACCCGCGGTTCCGACCAGCTGGTACCTTGATCTTCCGAAGTTGACAACACGAGATCCCCCACTGCCCGCTGTTGTTGAGCCGGCGACTGCCGGGTAAACATTACCAGCAGTTTTCCACTGGGGACTTGCACCACCGATGGATATCGGGCCGCGCTGTCCGCGTCAAAAACGGTCACCCGCTTGGTCCGCTCGAACTGTTCAAGCAAAGGTTCAGACGCATTGGCCACAATGGAAAACACAGGACCCATCCAACCGATGCCCAGTACAGCCCACAAAAGCAAACACAGATTGCCGCTACACACACCGTTAACCCGGGCCCTGCTTTGATAGAAATCTCGGAGCAATTTTCTTTCCCTGAAAACGCGCATCGGTTTCCCCCTCCGCCAGCAATTCACCAGAAAACCTTCACCCGTCAGGATTGCCGGTGCCCGCCAGCATGTCAATGGTCGCAAAGAACCCTCGTCGGCAACAGAAACACTCGTGACACACCAAAACAACGTTCGGTGCGACTTGAAGACTCCTTTCCCGCTTCGCGTAGAAGTTCCACCGAACATGTCAATGAAAACCGGGGGAACTCCACGCTGACTTTCAATCGGTTTTAGAATTGTTTCCACTTCCCCGGTGCAGGTGCCGGGCATCGTTTCGCCGTTTCCCGCAAACACCTCCACTGTCGTTTTAAGCTATTTGTTTACAAATCGTCGTTATCGCTCTACATTCTCGAACCTCGGATTCCCGCCGTCACCGAGGAGTTGACTCAAAGACGTGTTGAACTTGTCACCATGTTGTGGAATCACAGAAACGGGACTCCTCACGTCCCCAAGGACCCTTGTGCAGCCTGCGGGAGATGGTGCCCCAAGCCCATGGAAGATAGAATCGGTCACGGACATTCACTGTCTGACACTCCGGGGGCTTTTCCTGCTGACACATCACGACGGGCTGCAAACTGTTTTTTCGCAACCCGGGCGGACGTGATCGGAAATCACTTGGACTGCAGGTCCGGTCAACCAGATCAAATCGACGTTCTACCGACAACGACGTTCTACCGACAACAAGGAGAAGGAGCATGACAAAATCAATCCGCGTGGGCGTCATCGGAATGGGCTGGATGGGGACCGTGCACAGCCGGGCCTACCGCAACATAGCCGATCGTTTTCGTCATGCCGACATTTCCATCTCCCTGGTCGTGTGCGCAGACGAGGTGGAAGCGCGAGCCCGGGACGCACAATCACGATTTGGATTCACGCGCTCCACCACTGACTGGCGAGAAGTCGTAGCCGACCCCGAGATTGACATGGTAGTTATCGCCACGTCAAACAACACCCATCTCGAAATGATCCAAGCAGCAGCAGCCGCTGGAAAACATATCTTCTGCGAGAAACCGGTCGGTCGCGATCCACAGGAAACAGCAGCCATCCAGAAAGCCGCACAAGACAATTCGGTGCTCACCGCTGTGGGCTACAACTATCGCTGGGCTCCCGTCGTTCAGTACGCACGGCAACTCATCCGGGACGGGGCGCTGGGGGAAATCACTCACTACCGCGGACGGTTTCTAACGGACTACGGCAGTAATCCAAATGGTGTTTTGTCATGGAGGTTCGAGCGGGATACGGCCGGATGGGGAACGCTTGGCGACCTCATGTCCCACGTGATTGACATGGGGCACATGCTGGCTGGTCCCATATCGCGGGTTGTTTCACAACAAAAACAGTTCATCAGCGAACGGCCATTGGCGACTCCAGGCGAGGGAACTCATTTTTCCGTCGGTGGACAGGGACCCAAGGGACAGGTCACCAACGAAGATTATGTGGGGGCCATGGGTCAATTTGCCAACGGAGCGCCAGCAACCTTCGAGGTCTGTCGCGTTGTGAAAGGTCAGGACTGTGAAATGGCCTTCGAAGTCAACGGGACCAAGGGTGCGTTAAAATGGAACTACGAACGCATGAATGAACTGCAACTGAGACTGGCGGAAGACGAACACCAGCATGAAGGGTTCACTCTTCTTCGGGCCGGCCCGCAGCATCCACTGTTTGCTGACTTTTACCCGGGCTTGGGAATGTCCATGGGCTACGAAGACCTTAAATTGATCGAAGGCTACAGGTTTGCCCAATCCATCGTCGCTGGCAAGCAGGGAGAACCGGGCTTCGACGCAGCGCTGGCCGTGGTAGAAGTGCTGGCCGCCATGTCTCGTTCCTGGGAGAGCGATCAATGGGAACCTGTCACCGCAGTGGAAGTAAAATCATGACGAGTTGCACCGTTTTGCGGGCGACAGCTGACATTTTTTGATTCGAGCGAAAAAGGAGTCCTCTCTTGTTTAAAGTAGCGCTGGTCCACATCGACGAGCCAACCCCCAAAGTACCTGATTGGGTGAAACAACGTTTAGAATCTCAATCCATTGACCTCGCGTTCCGACAATGCACCACGTCTGCCGAGGTGAGTGAACTGGCGGCAGACGCGGATGTCATCTGGGTCTGGGGAGGCAGCCCGCTGGTACGTCCCGAAATGCTCGCTGATTTTTCGCGCTGCAGGGCCATCATCCGCACCGGCAGCGGAACGGACAATATCCCGGTCACAGAGGCCACGGCAAAGGGCATCCTGGTGGTGAATACGCCCCAGGCCACCTCGGACCCCGTTTCAGACCACGCGATCGCGCTCATGTTGTCGGTTTTTCGCTGGATCCCGCGTCAAGATCGCAACCTGCGTGAAGGAGGCTGGGTGTGCAAAGACCTGGTCTGGGATCGGCATCTACACGGCTCCAGCCTGGGATTCATCGGATTCGGTCGGATCGCCCAATGCGTAGCCCGAAAATTAAGTGGATTTGATTTAAGATACCTGGCGCATGACCCCCAGGTCTCACCGGAGGTCATGGCCGAACTGCGGGCCAGTCCCGCCACGTTTGAAGAGATTTTGCAGCAAGCTGACATGATCTCCCTTCACACACCGTTGACCGAAGCAACACACCACTTGATTGGAGAGCGTGAACTAGGACTGATGAAGTCGCACGCCATCCTGATCAACACCTCCCGCGGCCCCGTGGTGGATGAACAGGCCCTGATTCAAGCCTTGACCGAACGTCGCATCGCTGCCGCGGCCCTGGATGTCTTCGAGACGGAACCCCTCCCGGACAGCAGCCCGCTGCGCCAACTCGACAACGTGGTCCTCACTCCTCATGTCGCCGGTTATACCGACGAATTTATCAGGGACTTCTGGCACTACTCGGTCGAGGCGGTTTGCGACATGGCCCAGGGATTCTTGCCTGAATCCTACGTGAATCCTCAAGCCGTCGACCGTTGTGGATTCGTCGCGCGTGATCAGCACTGACCACGGCAAGGTCGTCAGGAACCGATAAGGACCAACCACCGGGGCGCCGCATACCTGGCCAACAAGCCAGATGACACCCTTTCCGACGACAACCGGACCTCCCTTGGCCAGGCGACTGGCTGCCCGGGTTTGCTAGTTGGTGATCTCCCGATAATCACAAACCGTTTTCGCCGCACCTTCGGAGATCAGCGACACTTCGTCCACGGTCTCAAAAAAACGGGCGCCGGAGGCAATCCACCCGGCGGCAGATTCGACGTTCGCAGCGGTCGTCCCGAAAGGCACGTTGTGTTTGAGGCACAATGCCAAAATTTCCCGCATCGGACCAGCTACGGCGTCGTGATCGTAGTTTCCGGGATGTCCCATCGCAATCGAAAAATCTCCCGGGCCAACGTAGACCATATCCACTCCCGGAGTACTGACAATCTCTTCCGCATTTTCGTAACCGGCACGCGTTTCGATGTGTACAACAAGCACTGATTCCTCGTCCTGGCCTTTCATCCAGGCTTCCCAATTGTCCGGCATTTCGTAACTGCTGTTCCCCACGCCGGGAATCACCGCACGGGTGCCACGAGGTGGAAACTTCATGTAGTCCAGCAACGTTTCCACTTCAGCCCGGGATTCAGTTCTGGGAAGTTGAATTCCCACCACCCCGCAATCAATCAACTTCGCCACAGCTGCCCGTTCAAGTTGAGGAGTTTTGGCAATGACTGGCACGCCATTGTCACGGGCACACAACACCGAATCGGAAAGCTGCGCCGGATTCACAAAGGTGTGTTCATATTCGAGAAAAATAAAATCGAACCCGGCGTGGGCATAGAGTTTGACGACCATCGGCCGAAACAACTCTCCCAATATCCCTCCGACGATCACCCCATCTCCAGCGAGTTGTTTCTTCAATTTCCGGCCCGGCCCATCTACCTTAGATTGGTGAGCGTCAGGACCCGTCGCCGCGGTCTTTGATTTCGCCATACAGGCCCCTCTTTTTCAGAATCTTGCGGTACTGAAATGTGTAACGTGTCAGGTCCAATCCGACCCCAATGTTACCTGACACAATAACCTGATTGCCAAACACTTCAAAGGTTACTCCGGAATTTTTTTTTGCACACCTGCCCGGCCAGAGGATACTTGACGATCACCGCCCATTAGGTTCTTCTGTTTGTTGCTTTCTTGATTTCCATCAATCGCTCTGTAGCCGTCGGATTGAGGTATCTCATGGACGTAAAAATTGGTAGCGCACCCGATTCCTGGGGCATCTGGTTTCCCGAAGACGACAAGCAGCTCCCCTGTGACCGTTTCCTCGACGAAATTGCCGAGGCGGGTTACGAGTACACCGAATTAGGCCCCTATGGGTATCTTCCCACGGACGTCGGTAAGTTGAAAGATGAACTTCAAAAGCGCAATTTGAAGGTTTCCGGAACCTTCGTGATGGCCCATCTCGAAGATCCCGCTTGCGCAGCAGAAATTGAACGTCAGCTACATGGGGCTGCCAAGCTGGTGGTGGGTACAGGTGGTAATTACATCGTGCTCATCGACGATACGTACTCCAACCTCTGGACGGGTGAAATGCTGGCGCCGAAAGAACTGGACGAGGATGGCTGGAAACGCCTGGTGGACAAAGTCAACGAAGTCACTCGGGTCACGAAAGAAGAGTACGGGCTCCAGACCGTTTTCCACCCCCATGCGGAAACACATGTCGAATACGAACATCAGATCGAACGGTTGATCAACGACACGGATCCCTCCAATGTACTATTCTGTTTGGACACCGGGCACCACGCCTACCGGGGCGGTGACCCTGTGAGTTTTATGCGTAAGCACCACCAGCGGATCCCCTATCTTCACCTTAAAAGTGTGGATCGTGACAAACAAAAGTCCGTGGAATCGGAGGGGATCACGTTTGCACCCGCTGTCGGCAAGGGAGTCTTCTGCGAACCCTGGAACGGAGCCGTCGACTTCGATGCCTTCCGCGACGTGCTGCAGGAAATCAATTACAGTGGTTTTGCTGTTGTTGAACAGGACATGTATCCCTGCGATTTTGACAAACCACTTCCGGTCGCAAGAAAAACACGCGAATATTTAAGAGAGCTTGGAATCGGCTGAGGAAGCAGTAGTTTGTGACGCAGTCGATGGTCTTGATTCACGTTGAAAATCACCGGCCTGTGCTCACCAGTCGCCAATCACCAACCGTAATTCGAGAACCGCGGATAATATCAGTCGAGGGAACCAACAATGACAGCCAATGGAAAACACACGATCCGACTGACGATGGCTCAGGCACTCGTCAAGTATTTGCAACTGCAGTTCAGTGAGCAGGATGGACGACAGCAGCGCCTGATCTCTGGAATTTTCGGTATTTTCGGTCATGGCAACGTGGCCGGTTTGGGTCAGGCAATCTACGAATACGGCCACGAACTTCCCTATTACCAGCCTCGCAATGAACAGTCGATGGTGCACACGGCCGTCGGATTCGCCAAGGCGACAAAACGCAGATCAACTTATGCGTGTACTTCCTCCATCGGGCCCGGTGCCACCAACATGGTCACCGGAGCGGCAGTGGCGAGCGTCAACCGAATTCCTGTGCTGCTTCTGCCTGCCGACTACTACGCAACTCGCCATCAGGGCGTTGTACTTCAGGAGTTGGAGCATCCAATTTCTGCAGACGTAAGCGTAAACGACTGCTTGCGGCCGGTGAGTCGTTTTTTTGACCGGCTGACAAGACCCGAACAGTTACTCACTGCGCTTCCCGAGGCCATGCGTGTGCTGACCGATCCTGCTGAGACAGGTGCAGTGACCTTGTCGCTTCCACAAGATATCCAGGCACATGCCTACGACTACCCGAGCCATTTCTTTGAGCCACGCACGTGGAAAATCGAACGTCGACAACCTGACGCCGACCGGGTTCAGCAGGCCGTGGGACTTTTAAAAGAGGCCAAGCGGCCCATGATCCTGGCCGGTGGCGGCGTCCACTATTCTGACGCCCAGGAAGAACTGGAAGTTTTCTCTGAAAAATTCGGGATTCCCGTCGGTGAAACATTTGCCGGCAAAAGTGCAATCCGTAACGGATCCGGATTATTGCTGGGAGGCCACGGAGTTACGGGAGCAGCCCTCTCAGGAACGATCGCCTCGCAGGCGGACCTTGTGATCTGTGTTGGAACGCGAATGTCAGACTTTGCGACCGGATCCAACACGGTGTTTCAAAATCCAGATGTCAAATTCATTCAGATCAATGTCTGCGGACACGACGCCTACAAGATGGGCGCGCTACCCGTTACGGCAGACGCCAGAGAAGCCTTGCGAACCCTGACCCAAGCCGCCACCGACGCGGGAGTCCAGGCGGACTCCGATTATCTGCAAGAGATCGGCCGGGCGAAACAACAGTGGCAAAAACAACTTGAAACAGAAGTCTACTGCCCGGTGGAAGGCCAGGGCATGGGCCAGGGCGAATTAATCGGTGTCCTCAATGAAGAAGCCCAGGCGGGTGATACGATTGTAGCCGCCGCCGGAACCCCTCCCGGTGACCTCCTGCAACTGTGGGATGCCAGCGCAGGCCGATTTTGCCATTTGGAATTCGGATTCTCCTGCATGGGGTATGAATTGCCGGCCGGTCTGGGAGTGCGATTGGCTCAGACCGAAGGCGAAGTCTTTGTCTTTGTCGGAGACGGAACTTACATCCTACAGCCTACCGAACTGATCACTGCCACTCAGGAACAACTAAAACTGACAGTCGTCATTTCGCAAAACCATGGTTTCCAATCGATTCACAACTTGCAAAACGGTCGTGCCGGACACAGCTTCGGCAACGAATTCCGTCACCGTGACAACAATACCAATCGCCTGGAAGGCGAATACGTGGCCATCGACTTTGCCAAAAACGCGGAGAGCATGGGCGCAAAAACCTGGAACGTGTCCACACCCGACCAAGTGCAAAAAGCGCTCCGCGCAGCCCGCAAGGAGTCCGGAACTTGCGTCATCGTCGCCGACGTGGAACCAAGGCGTTACTGCCCGTCTTCCGAAGTCTGGTGGGACGTGGCCGCCGCCGAGGCGAGCAATGACCCACTGACACAAAAGCTACGAGCGGAATATGTTGAACAGCGCGATCAGTTACAAAGACTTTACTATTAAAGGGGTTCGTGACTGCCGTGGAGACCGGTCTTCGAGAGCCACCGATCGTTTACGGGGTCGCCTTCTACCGCGTTTGATAGTATCGGACTGCTGGATTGGCGGCAGTAAGGATCATCGACACCGTAACTGCTGGAGAGACTTTGCGAGGCGATGGTCACCGTAACGACACCATCAGCGGTGACATCCCCGGTTTCGATTGACGCTCCTCACTCGGGAACATCAAACGCCCCTTTGCTTCAACGAACATTTTTTGTTTCTGAAAACCTACTCACCCCAAGGGTCCACCATGCTAATCGGACTATTCACAGATGGATTGCCTGACTTGGAATTCACTGCGGCACTCGACTGGGTTGCCGCTCGGGGCATCGAGGCCGTGGAAGTCGCTACCGGAGGATTTTCCAACACACCTCACTGCAATTTACAGGAACTAGCGAGCAGTCAAGACGCACGTGCGGGGTTCATGGATGCGATCACCAGCCGAAATCTGACCCTCAGCGCTTTGAACTGCAACGGCAATCCGCTTGACCCACATGACCAGCGCCGCGAAAAATGTCAGGACGAGTTGCGGAAAACAATTCAGCTTGCCCACGATCTGGAAGTTGACACCGTCGTCACCATGAGCGGATGCCCGGGGACGCCCGACGGTGGCCAATATCCCAACTGGGTCACGCATCCCTGGCAACCCGAGTACATTGAATTGTTGAACTGGCAGTGGGAACAGCGGGTAGAACCCTATTGGCGTGAACTGGGATCCTATGCGGCCGACCAGGGGATTAAAGTCGCCATCGAGGCACATCCGGGGCAAGTCGTCTATAACACCCGAACGCTCTCGCAACTCAGGGAAATTGTCGGTTCGCATCTGGGCGCGAACTTTGATCCAAGCCATTTCTTCTATCAAGGCATCGATCCGCATCTGGTCATCCGACACTTAGACCCCGGTTCGATCTTCCACGTGCATGCCAAAGACACGCGCATCGACCCCTATGAAACCGCACTGTCCGGTGGAATCGATACCCGCCCGATGCAAAATATTCACGAGCGGTCCTGGTCATACCGAACACTCGGTTTCGGACATGACGAACTGTGGTGGCGACAATTCGTCACAGCATTGCGACAAAACGGATACGACGGGTCCCTCAGTATTGAACACGAAGATTCAGCAATGAGCGCTTCGGAAGGCATCGAAAAAAGTGTTGACTTTCTCAAACCCATTCTTCTCCGAACCCAACCGGAGGAACACCCGCCATGGATGTGAACTGACAGGAGTTCCCACCGGCGCGAAGCGTGTATTCCTGAGAAACACCGGTAAATACCTCGTTGCAGCCATCACAACAACCTCCGGATTCGGGTCCTCGCTGAGTCGCTTGTACGGAGTAACGATGCCCAACGCCCATTTCCCCGGTTGTGCCACCTGCTGACGCTAGAAATGAACTGAAGATCCATGATAGAATCGGAGACCGGGGCGATCCTGAAACCGGACCTCCGGCAGGCTGACTGCAAGACACCATTCGAGGTACCACGCGAATGCAAATCCACCACACTCACCAAGCGGAACAAGCCTGCCCGTCGGCGCGACGTTGGTTTCTGCGTGACTGCGGTCTCGGGCTGGCTGGCGTGGCTCTCAATTCACTGTTGGCTCGCGAATCGACCGCCAACGCTACCAGTCATACACTGCCCATACGACAACCTCATTTTTCACCACGGGTCAAACGAGTCATTTACCTGTTCCACTCGGGGGCCCCAAGTCAATTGGAGTTGTTCGAACACAAACCGGAATTGACTCGGCATAATGGACAACTCCCTCCGGCTGAGTTGCTCGCGGGATATCGCGCGGCGTTTATCAATCCCAACTCCGCTCTGCTGGGTTCGAAGTTTTCTTTTGCCCCACAGGGAGAATCCGGTGTGGAATTGAGTGAAGTTCTTCCACATCTCTCCAAAATTGTCGACGACTTGTGTTTTGTCCGGTCGTTGCACACCGAGGCTGTCAATCACGCGCCGGCACAGCTTTTGATGAACACCGGTGCTCAACAATTCGGTCGGCCCAGTTTCGGAGCCTGGACACTCTACGGACTGGGCAGCGAAAGCGATGACCTGCCGGGTTACGTGGTATTATTGAGTACCAGGGGTACCAGTGGTGGCGCCAGTAACCACGGCTCTGGTTTTCTTCCCACATCGTATTCCGGGGTTCCATTTCGTGGCAGTGGTGATCCGATACTCTACTTATCCAATCCGGCGGGTTTCGACGCCGGCGCACAGCGCACATCGCTCGATAGCCTTCGCCGACTGAACGAATTGGCCCTGACTGACGTCAACGATCCGGAAATTGCCGCCCGGATTCAAAGTTACGAAGCAGCCTACCGCCTACAGAGCAGCGCCCCGGAACTGATGGATCTGGCTCAAGAAGAACAATCCGTGCTCGACTTGTACGGAATCCAGGATGTCAAGGAATCAAACTATGCGAGAAACTGCCTGTTAGCGCGGCGACTTTTGGAGCGTGGTGTACGATTCGTTCAACTCTTTCACGAAGCCTGGGATCAACACGGAAATCTTACCCAGGGAGTCCGCACGAATTGCGAGCGAACGGACCAGGCTACGACGGCACTGGTGCAAGACCTTAAGCAGCGAGGACTCCTTGAAGACACGGTTGTCGTCTGGGGCGGGGAGTTCGGACGCACTCCCATGGTACAAGGTGGCAATGATGGTCGGGATCACCACAACCGTTGTTTCACAATCTGGCTAGCCGGCGGTGGAATTAAGAAAGGGCACGTGCACGGAGAAACCGATGAACTGGGTTTCAACATTGCCCGCGACCCGGTCCACGTCCACGATTTGAACGCCACCCTGCTTCACCTCCTGGGGCTTGACCACACCCGCCTTACCTACCGCGTCCAGGGCCGTGATTTTCGCTTAACGGACATTCACGGCAACGTGGTGCAAGATATCCTCACCTGAGTTGGCACGGAATACCCTTCGGGTTCTAAACCGTACCACGCAGCGGACTCCTGATATACACGTCATCCATCCACCATTCAAACTGGAAAAGAGGTCGATGCACGTGTCCTCCAGTTGCCACACTGATCTTGAATACGAAATGGGTGACTCCTGCAGGCCAACGTTCGATACCTAGCCCCAACGTACGACCCCCGCCGTGGTCCGTCACTTATTTTCAGCGCAAGCCTACCTTGTCGGGTCATCACCTCGAAGAAGTCAATTTTGTTTGCGTTTGGGAAGCGAACTGCAAAACGGGCAGGGGTCGACCCGTACGGCGCAGAACGTTCTAATGTCCTCCCCGCTATCCCCGTCCTGAAAATTCATTAGGAATAAAACACCTTGGCTTGTCTGGGTGCCCACATGTCGATTGCCGGAGGTTATTACAAGGCGGTGGAAGCTGCACACCGGTGCCAATGCGATTGTGTTCAAATTTTCACGAAGAACAACAATCAGTGGCGAGCCAAAAAGATCACAGCCGAAGATGTCGACACATTTCAGGCACGACTGACCGAACTTGAAATCAAGCACCCGTTGTCACACAGTTCGTACTTGATCAACCTGGCCAGCCCAGATCCAAAACTCTGGAAGCAATCCGTCGACGCTTTCGTCATGGAATTAGAACGTGCCCATTTCCTGGGAATCCCGTACGTGGTCCTGCATCCCGGAGCGTGGACGAACAGCGACGAGGCGTCAGGAATCCGGCAAGTCGTTCGAGCACTCAACGAGGTGCATCTGCAGTTCCGGCACGAAAACACACAATGCTTACTGGAAACCACAGCGGGACAGGGTACGACCCTTGGCTGGCGGTTCGAGCAACTGGCCGAAATGCTCGACGGAGTCCGTGACCCGAACCGTTTAGGGGTCTGTTTCGACACCTGTCACGTTTTCGCCGCTGGATACCCGCTCGGAGCAGAAAAAGACTATCAGCAGACGATGCACGAATTCAATCGCCTGATCGGTGTAAAACGTATCAAGGCTTTTCATTTAAACGACAGCAAACGAGAATTAGGTTCACGGGTGGACCGGCATGAGCACATCGGGAGAGGAAAAATGGGAGTCGCCCCCTTTCGTCACTTGATGTCCGATGGCCGCTTCCGCAAGATTCCGATGTATCTGGAAACCCCGAAAGGTGAAGAAAAAGGCAAAGCACTGGATGTGATCAATCTCCAAAAACTGCGGCGAATGGTCGGAAAAAAATAGAGAACGGCCGTCATTCCAAAATTGCAAACCACGTTCCCGATTTGATGGACCCCTGAGCGACTACTTTCTCCAAAAACAAGTTGGCAGCAGTTCAAAGCAAGTCATTTTGTGAAAATAATGCTGGGCACAATCCCGTTGGCGCACGTACAATGTGGTAGACGAATGGTGGACCCCTTGGGGAAAGACCGGAACTCCACGCTGCTTGACCGCGAATCCTCATCCGACCGGACTGCTTGCCCTTTGTCTGGCAGTCCTGCGGAATTCTCCACAATTCACTGGTGCGTTTTCATCCAGGCAGGTCGGCTGCCGGATGTCGGTGGAGGAGTCGCTGTGGACAGTCACCGGTGCCACGCCCATCGAGTCGTGACGTCCCGGCTGATTTACAGGACTCGCGAAATTACCGTTTCAAAAGGACAAACACTTTCAATGACGAACTATGGAAATCGCGTCTGAGTTTGTTCACAACTTGATCCACATCTGGATGGAGATGGCTCCCTGGCTGCTACTCGGGTTGTTAGGTGCGGGCCTGATCAAAGCGTGGCTCCCTGCCGACAAGCTTTCCAACTGGCTGGGTCGTCCAGGAATCCTCTCGATCATCAAGGCAGCCCTTCTGGGTACACCTCTCCCCTTGTGTTCCTGTAGCGTAATCCCCGCCGCTATTGAGTTGCGGCGTGGCGGAGCCTCACGCGGTGCCACGGTTTCCTTCCTGGTTGCCACACCGGAAAACGGCGCTGATTCTGTGGCGATCTCTTACGCCATACTGGGCCCCGTGATGACGGTCGCCAGACTGTGTTCCGCAGTTGTCAGTGCTTTGATTACGGGATTTCTTGCCGAGCTCGCTTCGGACGGTCAAGTGACCACCCCCGAGGCGGCAGAATCCGGTTGTTGTTGTTGTGCGGTTACGAGTCTGCCACCGGTGAACTCTCACCCAGCCAGTTCACCGGGGTTTCTCAAGAAACTGGTTTTAGGAGTACGGTACGCGGTCATCGACCTGCTGCGCGACATTGCGGGCTGGACACTGGTCGGAATCCTTGGGGCGGCGGTCATCTTGACTTTTGTTCCTCCGGAATCGATGGCTCAGTGGGGAAGTGGATTGTGGGCCATGCTTGCTATTCTAGCAATTGGCATCCCGACCTACATTTGTGCCACTGCGTCAACACCGATTGCTGCGGCCATGTTGGCAGCCGGAGTCAGTCCCGGCACGGTACTGGTTTTTTTGCTCGCCGGCCCGGCGACAAATCTGGGATCTGTAGGAATTATTCAGCGAGAGATCGGCGGGCGTGCCACCGCTGCCTATCTGGCGGGAATTTGTGTCACATCCATCGTTTTGGGATTAACGCTCGATCAGATTTGCAGATGGGCTAATCTGGTTGTCGTTCCCCGTTTAGAGGGCGATGTGCACCTGCTTCCGACGTGGCTTGCAGTCGCCGTGGCAATTATCCTGCCGCTCTTTCTGATCGTACCCCGGATTTACAAGCTCCTTAGCCGTTTCGCGAAGCGAACCGAATCCGACCGGATTACTGCAGTCGTTGATAAAGAAACTGGTGACGTGCGTTAAACAGCCTGTGAAAAGCAAGTAAAACAACCCCCACGGTTCCCATCGCCGTCGCGGATGCAATCAAAAACATGATCACAATTTGATATTTGACGGCCTGTATCGGTGGAATTCCTGATAACAATTGGCCCGTCATCATGCCTGGCAAACTAACAATCCCCACAACCATCATCCCGTTCATGATCGGTGTCATGCCCGTCTTCACCGCATGCTGGACAGGCCGACGAGCGGCTTCCCAGCGCGTGGCCCCCAAGGCCAACAACGTTTCCACTTCGGCACGCTGTGAGACGAGCGCAGAAGTAAACGTATGAAGTCCCAGTGATATGCCGTTGAGACAGTTGCCCAATAACATTCCTAACAATGGAATCGCATACTGGGGCTCGTACCACGTCGCCGTCCTTCTCAGAATTAAAAAGACAGCAAAGGCGGCCATCAGCCAGGAACTGGCCCACACACAGAGGAAGGTATTCAACCAGATGCCATGGAAACGCCTTTCAGAGCGAGTGACTGCTGCATGCCCCGCCATCAGGGTCATGACCATCATCAATGCCAGAACTATGTACCACTGCTGCACTTGGAAGACCCACTCTAACACGCACCCTATCAGCAGGAGTTGTACGATCGTCCGGAGACTGGCGACAAGCCACAATTTCGTCATTCCCAGGTGCAGCAGCACAGAAACCGCTCCGTTGACGACAATCAAAAACGCCGCAAGTGCCACCTGAGCGGCTGTGAGTTCAATGTAGGCTGTATCCATCCGGTTTCCGTCTCCTGGCCCAAGCCGTGCGACATCGATACTGAAAGCTGTCTTCAGACTTAGATTTGTTCAGACTTAGATTATAGTGGGACGACAAATGCCAAATTCACCTGCATCTCGTCGCAACTCCTCCGATTCAACAACGAAACCGGTGAAACCGAATGCCATGAGCATGGATTATCCGAATTCACGGCAAATCAGATAAGAGCACCAACTACTCACCGCTGATCCCATCGTATCCCACATCTGTAATTCTTCCCGATTCCAGATGAATCGTCCGTGAAGCAAAACGTCGTGACTGTTCCTGGTCATGGGTGACCCACACTGCAGCGCGATTGCTCCTTGAGGCGGAAATCCAGCTTTGAACCTGGTCTTCAAAAATACGTGTTCGGTGATCATCCAAAGCCGTTGTCGGTTCATCCAAAAGCAAAACCGTCGGATCAAGTTGTAGGGCCCTGGCGAGCGTTGCGATTTGTTTCTCGCCACCGGAAAGGTCTCGTTGATCCTGCGTGAGAAAGTCGCTTTGACAACCGAATTGACGAAACAGGTTCTCAACACGCTGCTCGTCCAACTGGTGTCCCCGGTGCAACTGAATTTCACCAACAACTTCCAGATTATGTTTTACCGAGCCTTCCAGAAAAACCGGATCTTGGTGCAAATAAAGCACCTCTCGACGGAAGGCAGGAATCTTTGCCGGCTGAACGGAGTGTCCTTTCCAAAGAACATCCCCCTGGTCGATGGGGTCAAGTTGTGCGACGGCACGTAACAGAAGGGTCTTGCCAGAACCCGAAGGCCCCGAAATGACAACACGATCACCACCTGCAATCGAAAAACAAATGCCGTGCAACAACCATTTGTCCTCTTTCGGATGCCGCCGCGACAACTCTCGTACTTCGATCAATGGCGAGTCCGCAGGCATCAATGTTACAACCGATAAAATTAGTTATCACTGATCGTCACGACCCACCGCAGCGACGGGCGGCAAACCACGTGCTGTCGTTTTTAAACAGTCGTGAGACTGACCTTTACGGAACCCACTGAGCACCACTTACCCTGCTGACTGCCAACCTGTTACTCCGTCGAGCCAAGCCCGCAACTGGGAATCTTCATTTGCGAGAACGAAACAGATTCCGTGGTTAGTGTATCACAAGTACGCTGAAGCGGAAATTCTGCGACCCGGTGATCCGCGTCAAGCAATTCGTCAATCACTCCACCTGAAACAAGAACGTCCCCGACTGGAGACGCTGCGCCATCCTTTCAACATCTACAAGTTTTTGTGCCACGGTAGGATGCAACCGTAACTGGTGTGATATGACGTGTATCGCGTCTCCCGTCAATCTTCAGGTTTGCTACCGTCGCCACACATTTTCACGATCCTGGGATCGAACCGGGCCACGACTTCAACGAGGTCGGATTGCCGGCTCATGACCTGGTGAATGTCTTTATAAACGCCGGGAACTTCGTCGGCTCCGGCTGATAAAACACGCACCCCTTTTTTTGCCAAGTCTTTCTGCACGGTTTTCCAATTGAATCTGCTCCGCGCCTTCTTGCGCGACATTTGTCGGCCGGCTCCGTGTGACGCAGATCGGAGAGAGTCGGGGTGCCCTTTTCCTCGCACCACGAACGCCGGATCGGCCATCGATCCGGGAATGACACCCAATTCACCCGGCGCGGCAGGAGTGGCGCCTTTGCGGTGTACGATCACTTCCTTTTCACCATGAATTTCCTTCCAGGCGAAGTTGTGGTGATTCTCGACACCGGCGATTATTCGGCCTCCCAGGATTTTCGTCACCAGGCGATGAATCACATCGTGATTTGCCGCCGCATAGTCGCCCATTAAATTCATAGCAGCCCAATACTCCTGGCCATCCTCACTGTCAAAGTCGAGCCAGGCGAGGCGACCCAGGTTTTGATACTTCTTAGGCAACTTCGCCCGGGCAATGTCACTGTAGGTCGCACAAACAGCTGCCCCCACTCCACGACTTCCGCTGTGACTGAGCAGTGCGACGTATTGGCCCGCCTGTATCCCCAGTTCCTCATCAGGGTCATTCAGCGTCAACACACCAAATTCCACAAAATGATTTCCTGAACCGGACGTTCCGAGTTGCTTCCAGGCCCGATCCTTCCGCTCACGAGTAATCCGCGTCATCGTCCAATCCTGGTCCATCACCGAATGCGATTGAGGGCGCTGATGTTGCGAACCCACGCCAAACCGCGTTCCACCTTCGAGTGACTCTTTAAAAAGATTGAACTTGGAATCAAGCATGTCCGGTTTCATATCCAAAACCGATAGCTTCATCCGGCAGGCAATATCTACACCTACCGCGTAGGGAATGACGGCATTATCACAAGCCAGCACTCCACCGATCGGCAAGCCGTACCCGACATGTGCGTCGGGCATCAGCGCCGCACGCCAAGCCCCGGGCACACTGCAAGCCTGCCGCATTTGCTCGTGTGACGTATCGTCGACTCCCTCTGCGCCCCAGGTTCGATAAGTGATCGGAACAGTAGGGACAAAGTTGCGATCACTGATAATCGTTTTCGCAAATTCTCCGAACTGTTCATTAGTAAGAAATTGCTCAGGATGGTGCAGAACTGCCTTGATGCGGGTTTTAACCTGTTTGGCCGCTAGACCGCCGGCCTGATTCAGTCGTTGGATTGCCGCAATCGCTTCTTCAACGCAATCCACTGGAACACCGAGTCTTAACAGCTGACGTTTGTTCATCAATTTTTCCAGCTTCCCCGAACACCGTCGCAACCGTGATTCCAATACACATTCCAACGCAGAAGTTTTGTGTGCCTCTTTTTCAGGACGCCCACAAGCTACACCACGTCCCTGGTCCCCACAAGCGAATATTTCCGGACGCCGTCAGCGTCGGTTGCCGTAGGGATCACACACGTCACTTCGCCACTCGAACCGCCCACGGGCGGGAACTGCGCTGGTCCGGAGGGGTTAAATTTTCCGGAACGAGATGGCGCACCTCTCACACCGACAGCCTGTACGTCCAATACTGCCTCACGTTCACTTTACGGACCCTCGATAGTCGCGGGGCAATAAACGAACCATCGTCCAGATCAGTAAAACAAAAGCCAACGTTACTACCAGGCTCATACTGGTCAGCACCTGCCCCAAATCGAACAACTCGTTGTCGAGCCCATACCCCACCAGTGGGGCAAACGGTGCGCCCAGCAAGCTGATGACGTTCAAAAAGGCCATCGAAGTCGCACGTGCCGCGGGATCAACGATTTCAAAGGTCGTTGTCCACAAGTTTGCCACGTAAAATCCGTATCCAACCCCGATGGCAGTCATCGCTACCGCCAGAACAGGTTGAACACTTGAGGTACCCAGTACGATGAAAGCAGGGCCCATCAAGACCAGTCCAATGGTCTGAACGGCCATGCGACCGGACGGCCGGCGGCTTGCCCAGCGATCTGCCCACCATCCACCAAACAGCAGACCAACGATGGCTCCCGACTGAAAATAAACCGTCGAAAACAAACCCGCCTCTCCTAAATCCATCCCAAGGGTGTCATAGAAATGCCTCGCCAACCATGTCTCTCTGGCACCCGACGTTATCCCAATCAGAACAAACACGATCCCCACAAACCAGAACGAGCGCACACAAAGCACATTTTTTGTCGTTTTCCACCACGTACCTCCCTGCAAGCCGAGTCCCCGTCCTGCTTCTCGATCCGTTCTCGCCGGCTCCCGTAAAAACAGATACACGCCCAACACCACCATCGCTCCAACAAGGCTGAAGACAAACATGGCCATTCGCCAGCCAGAGACACTGACAATGTGCATACCCAACTTATTCATCCCGATATCCCAGCTGGGAATATCGGCGATTTCACCGCTCAAACTTCCACTGGCAATGTTGGCGACCTGTTGAGATACCAAATAAACGGCAACAGCCGTCGAACGACCTCTGGACGTAAAGCAATCGCCCATGATGCTCGCAATGGCAGGAACACTTGCTGCCTGAGACATTCCTAATAGAAACCGCAGACCAACCAACATCGTATAACTACCGGACAAACCGAGTCCAGCCAACGACACAACGCTGCCAGTCAGGCTTAACAACAAAATCGTCCGCCGGTCAAAGCGGTCACCCAGGTGTCCGACGAACAACTGTGACAGCGCGTAAGGTACAGCAAATGCGGTGTCCAGCCCACCGATTTGTGCGTCACTGAGGTCGAGTTCCAACTTGAGCGGAGGCTGGACAAAGTAAATCACATTCCTGTGCAAGATGAGCACAAAATAGTTAAGCGATAAAAAAAACAACACGAACCAGCGGTCAGATGTGCCGTACTCACTGGTTGTCGGTTTTTGTTTGCGCCACCGGGTAATTTGTTTCATGTCGATTCCGAAACCTTGGCGTGAAGTTACGATCCACCATTTCCTATGGCTTGGACACCACCACTTCTGCCAATGGTCGGCCCATTTTTCCCAGTTAGCGTTTCCGGGAGGCAAATTGAAAAACGACCAACTTCAAACGGACCGCGAAAAACAAATTGTGTAGGATTTGCGCATTCTTGTCACTCGAAGTTTCGCTTATCGAATTTTCAGCTATAATTAAGGGGTCGGTGTCGCCACGACTGTTTGTGACACAGATCTCTCCAAATCCCTTTTTCCCCAACTCTTTCCTACCAACCACCATGCGAACGTCTTCCCGCAAAATCGGACTCGAAGTTCTAGAGTCGCGAATTCTGGCAGACAGCGGAATCGGAAACGGTTCGGTTTTCGAGGGTATCACGATTGGGGCAATTGTACCGGACTTCGAGTTGTCTGACATCAACCCGACATCCCCTTCTTTCAATCAAAACATCTCCCCCAGAGATCACCAAGGGTCCGTCTCTGCCTGGTACTTTGGACACGCCACGTGAGGCTACTGCAGAAGTCAGTTTGGCTTCCTGGACCAACTGCACGACGAACTCGAGTCCGAGTATCCGGCGTTGGATTTTCCAATCCTTGCGATCAACGAAGAGGGACTCGAAAGTGGAAGCAGCCAAATCAGCCCGGATGACAACCTCCCCTGGCTGCAAGATGTTGACCAGGACGGAAATGGTGTTTCAGATCTCTGGTATGATTCGTGGGACATCACCTTCCGCGATGTGGTCGTTCTTGACGAAAACAACTCGGTAGTTGAAATTTACAACGTAACGCCAAACGATCTGGCAAATCCGACAAATTACAACACACTCCGCTTGCTGCTAGTTGAAACCGCCACGTCGGATGGAGATTTTGACAACGACGATCAGTTGAACGCCACTGATATTGATCTGCTGTACGCTGCGATCGGAACAGCAACCGGAACGGATGAGATGGATCTCAACGGAGATTCAATCGTGGACTCACAGGATGTCACCGAGTTAGTGGAGAATCGCATCGGCACCAAGTTCGGAGACATTGATCTGGACGGCTCGGTGAACCTCACCGACTTCAACGTGATGGCAGCCACGTTTGATAGCCAGGGAGAAAACGCGGGAAACGGTTGGAGTCGCGGCAACTTTGATGGCGACACCGACGTTGACCTGACCGATTTCAATTCCCTGGCCTCGAACTTCGACCTCGTATAGCAATCCGGATAGCCAGAACAATTCGTCTCTGGCAGCCTGAAGGAATCTCCGGCGGAGCCAACTGCGTCGAGTCGCAAAAGCGTCAAACCAGGAGCTGAAGTCCCCCGGGCGGGTCTATCTGTTTTGACCACCGGTGTAGAGATGCAGCGCTGAGCACCGGGGTGAAATCCGTGTGTCTTTGGACACTCATTGGGTCCACTCAGCCACACCACCGACCTGCCTCGTGCTCCCCGTGTCATCCAGGTTTATCTTCCCATAGCCTGGCGACTGCAGAAAAATCCAAAGTTCCATCGCCACGGCGGACAGTGGACGTGTATTGCTGCAGCGCTACCGATGCCATCGGAGCAGGCGAATGAAGTTCATGCGCCAGGGAGAGGGCGAGAGCAACATCTTTTCGCATCAGTTCAGTTTTAAAACCAGGCGGATAGTGATCGTCCATAACAAATTGAGCCCGCGAGGAAAACATGGTTGAGTTTCCGCTGGACCCTGAAATCACGTCAGACACCTGCGTTAAATCGAGCCCCGCTGCTTTGGCCAGAGACATGGCTTCACCAATGAGTGCCATGGTTCCACCCGACAACATTTGATTCACCAGCTTTCCTGTCTGGCCCGCGCCGACTGGTCCCAGATGAAAAACCTTGTCGCCCAGAATGTCCAATACGGGTCGCGCTCGCAAAACATCCCGCTCGTTTCCGCCCACCATAATGGCCAATGATCCCTGCTCAGCGCCGGATGGACCTCCCGAAACGGGCGCATCCAGCATGCTCATTCCAACTGCCTCCAGGCGCGCAGCCACTTGGCGCACCGTCGCAGGTCCGATCGTGCTCATGTCGATCACGAGTTTGCCCGGATCGCCACCACGTATGATGCCGTCTTCCCCGAGGATCACCTGTTCTACTTCTCGATCGGCTGTCACAATTGTCACAATCACATCGGCCGAACGAGCCACGTCCGCGCAGTTAGCACATTTTGTTGCCCCCGCGTCAACGAATTGTTTCACGACCGGTTCACGTCGGGCGTAGAAAAACAGTTCATGGCCTGCTCTTAACAGGTTGCTTGCCATCGGGCCACCCATGGTCCCTAAACCAACAAATCCGATCTTGCTCATCTATTTATCCCTTGACCTTTGGTGTTTCAGGAAATCCGGGCGGAGGCCACCTCCTTAAAAAACCCTCCTGCGACGACAGCGCAAACTATCCACATCCGTTCCATCACAGCTTCAGGCGAATACCCGTCTGACGCGTTTCGGTCGACTACAGCAGGATACCGTCCACCGGTGAGTGGTCTTCCACACCCGTCATTCTCATATCCAGCCCTTGGAACTTGTACAGCAATCTGCGGTGATCGATCCCCAGGCAATGGAGAATGGTCGCATTGAGATCATGAATATGCACGGGGTTTTCTTCGATGTTATAGCTGAAGTCATCTGTCTTGCCGTACACCACGCCTGGTTTGATTCCGCCGCCGGCCATCCAAATTGTAAAACAGCGGGGATGATGGTCGCGGCCATAATCCTCCTTCGTCAAATTACCCTGACAATAGATCGTGCGTCCGAATTCACCTCCCCAAACTACCAGGGTATCGTCCAGCAAACCCCGGTTTTTGAGGTCACTGATCAGGGCCCAGCATGGTTGATCGACATCACGGCATTGATTGGGAAGATCCCTTGGCACCCTGCCGTGTTGGTCCCAACCACGGTGGAAGATCTGGATGAAACGAACACCGCGTTCGGTCATCCGACGGGCCAACAAAGCACTGGCGGCAAACGTGCCCGGTTGCTGCACGTCCGGACCGTACATGTCGAGAACGTGTTGCGGCTCCCCCGAGATGTCGGTCAATTTCGGCACCGAGGCCTGCATGCGGAATGCCATTTCTCCTTGTTCTATCCGCGTCAGGGTTTCAGGATCACCGTACGTGTCAAAAGTGCGCTGGTTGAAACGGGCCAATCGGTCAAGCATTCTACGGCGCGTGTTGGTATCGACACCCGGGGGGTTCGAGAGAAATAAGACTGGATCCGCCCCAGTACGTAACGCTACACCCTGATGGCGACTTTGCAGAAATCCGGAACCCCATAGGCGGTTGTAGATGGCCTGTGCTTCTTGACGCCCTGTCCAACTGGGAGTCATCACAACAAACGCGGGTAGGTCTTCGTTCAGGGAACCCAAACCGTAGTTCAACCAGGACCCCAGGCTGGCACGCCCGGGCAATTGATGCCCCGTGCAAATATAGGTGATGGCCGGATCATGGTTAATCGCTTCCGTATGCAGCGACCGCACAATTGCCAGATCATCCACCACCTTCGCAGTGTGGGGCATTAATTCGCTAACCCAGGCGCCCGACTGGCCATACTGACTGAAATTGTAGATCGAAGGAGCAATCGGAAATCGCTCCTGACCAGATGTCATGGTCGTGAGTCGCTGTCCCTGCCGGACGGAATCGGGTAGATCCTGGTCGTACATCTCTTTCATTTTCGGCTTGTAGTCGAACATATCGACCTGACACGGCGCTCCGGCCATAAACAGGTAAATCGCACGTTTCGCCCTGGGTGCAAAATGCGGCAAACCAGACAAACCGTCTGCGGCTATGCACGGGGGATGATCCAACAATGAAGTCAGTGCAGCCGTGCCGAGACCCAGGCCCGTCTGGCCAAAGAAATGACGCCGGGTAACTGCCGAGAGATGTTTTCGTAATACGTGAGGTAATGCGTGCGTGTTAGACATAACGAGCAAGGAGGTTTGAAAATGTAGAATCGTGGCTGTCGTTGAAAATGTTTCTTGCGGATACGATGAACCTGCTTACGGTTTTGGACCAATCTCTACTCGATGCACAACGCGTCTTCAATATACCGGATTTTGACACCGCCAAGCATCCGGCAGCTACCCGGCGGCCGCCGGGATTCACTTCTTTAATTTTTTGTTACTACCTCATCGGTACACAACAACATGTTGGCAACCATCGTCCACGCAGCAAGCTGGCTGATGTCCAGCGTTGTATCCTCAGGCGTCAGACCAATATCCACAAGTTCTCTGGCAGCCGAGGAATTCACCTCGTAGGCTGCTAATTCCTCGTGAAAACTTTGAACCAGGTCTTTCGTTTCGACCGTCGTGGGCGGACGACAGGCACACGTGCGAAACATAAAATCAGCCCGAGAACGACTACTGGCTCCGCCTTCGCGCATCGTGCGTCGGGCAAGAGCCCGGGCCGCTTCCACATACTGTGGATCATTAAACAACATCAGCGACAGAAGCGGCGTATTCGTGCGTTCGCGCCTCATCACACAAGCTTCCCGGGACGGTGCATCCACAATACTCATCTGCGGGGGCGGTGCGGTGCGTTTGATGAACGTGTAAAGAGTCCGCCGATGGACCTTTTCAGGAACCTGGTCTGCGACAAACCGCACAGTGTCCGATGCCGTGTAACCGACCGCAGACCACAGTCCACCGGGTTGCGGCGGCTTGACGCCGGGCCCTCCCAGCTTTTCCACCAGCAGCCCGCTGACCCACAAAGCCTGATCACGGAGCATTTCAGCATCCAGGCGAAATCTTGGTCCGCGTGCCAGCAGTCGATTTTCGGGATCAATCGCGTACAGATCCGGAATACCCGTGGAAGGGGTCTGACTCCCTTCGTCCCGAAATTCCCCAGGGGGACTCGCCACACGTGAACTTTGGCGATAGGTCGCAGACATCACCATTCGCTTCATGGCGGCTTTCACATCCCAGCCATCTTCTATGAATTGCAATGCCAGCCAATCGAGCAACTTGGGATGACTCGGTAACTCGCCTTGTGACCCAAAGTCTTCGACCGTCTTCACGATGCCTGTACCGAAGACCTGCAGCCAGAGTCGGTTGACGGCCACTCGCGCCGTCAACGGATGTGCGCGATCGGTCAGCCACCGGGCAAACCCCAAACGGTTCAGTTTCAAATCATCACGCATGGGGGGTAAAGACAAGGGAGTTCGCCGCGAAACCAGGTGTTGAGGCTGATCGTATTCGCCACGTTTTAAATAATGCGCGGCGCGGGGCTCCTGGGTCTCGCGCCAGACCAGCGTGGTGGGTACCTGTCGATAGACCTTGGCACGCGCGACACGAAGTTCTGCCAATCTATGATGAGTCTTCTCCCAAGCTTTCGAGGAGGTACTTTTGTAACGATAAAAATCTCGCAACGCGTCCTGATCCTGCTCCGACCGCTGATCAACCGCTGTTCCAGTAATGGACAGCAACTCCCGGGGAAACGCCTCTGTTTCGGACAGAAGCCGAAAGTAAAATCCAGACTCTCCACTGTAATTGGCTACTTTTAAAAGCAATTGATTTTCACCCTCTTGCAGGGCCAAATCGACGGTCTCCTGGTCCGCAGCCACACTTCGTCTCACTTTTTTCGAAAGCACCAGTTCCTGATTGAGATAAACTTTGATAGCGTCACCGCTGCCAATTGACACGCTAAGCTTCCTCGCCTTTTCCGAGGAAATGGTGCGGAACAGAAAACTGGCAGACAGCCGACCAGGCAGTCCCAGGTGGATTTGTCCATCCGTCCATTCCGGCCGGCGCAACCATCGCACGACCTCACCGGTGCTGAGACGAAACTCTGAATCCAACTCAACCGGCTTGCCCTCTGGCCCGTGAATCGATCCACTGAGACGTCCGCGAGTATCGCGGAACGGCCCCACCGTATACCAGCTTCCAAGGCGGACAGCAGGTTGTGGCCCGGCATTTGTTTTTTGCTGGCCAGCCTCGGATTCAAGAGTTGTCGCGGCCAGTTCCTGTTCCCATTCCCGCTGCAAGGCATCGATTTCAGGCCATGGGTCCTGCATTTTTTTCTCGACTGCCTTGATCTTTTGATCATACCATTCCAAACGTTGTTGCTGATCAGCTCTCGGTGCAAGAATGACCGGTTCGTGGTCGCGACGATTTCCATCCAAGGGGCTTCCATCGATACTGTTGAAGAAAGCGAACAAAGAATAAAAATCGTCCATGCTGAAAGGGTCGAACTTGTGGTCGTGACAACGGCTGCAATCCAGGGTCATTCCCATAAACACAGTGCCTACCGTCACGACACGATCGACAACATTGCGAACATACACCTCCTGCTCGATAGAGCCTCCCTCGTTGGTCGTGACGTGCGCGCGGTTGAATCCCGTTGCCACCAGTTGTTCGATTGTCGGATCGGGTAACAAGTCACCGGCGAGTTGTTCGATGGTGAACCGGTCATAGGGCATGTTCTTGTTGAATGCATTCACAACCCAATCACGGTACGGCCAGATTTCTCGATAATTGTCGAGATGCAATCCGTGCGTGTCACCGTAGCGGGCAGCATCGAGCCAGAATCTCGCCATGTGCTCTCCGTAACGCTGCGACCGCAGCAGGCGATCCACTACTCGCTCGTAACTGCCGGGTGATTTGTCGTTACGAAAATCCGCCACTTCGTCAGTCGATGGTGGCAGACCGGTCAGATCAAAGGAGACTCGACGGAGCAATGTGATCCTGTCAGCTTCCGGTGACGGTGTTAGATCTTCCCGTTCAAGTCGTGCCAGTATGAAATGATCAATCTCGGTTCGTGGCCAATCTTGGTTGGCGACCCCTGGTAATGCCGACCGTTGTGGAGGAACCCATGACCAATGCTCCTGCCACGCCGCGCCCGTTACGATCCAACGTCGAACAGATTCGATTTGAGCCGGTGTGAGGCTCTTATTGGAATCGACCGGGGGCATGCGTACGTCTTCTTCGTGACTGCCGATACGGGAAAAGACCTCGCTTTTTTCCGGATGGCCCGGCACAATCGCGCGCAGTCCAGAATCCCCCTGATCCAGGGCGCTTTCCTGAACATCCAGTCGCAGACCGCCCTGACGGTCGTTTTCATTCGGACCATGACAGGCGAAACATCTGTCCGACAGGAGAGGCCGGATATCTCGATTGAAGTCAACTGCTGCTTCATCCCCGGCTACCACACCTGCCATGCAGAATGCAGTTGCCAATAGCACGGACCTGGTAACTGAAATCGGGAAAGTCAACATCAAGCTGTTCTCTTGCGCTACCCTTCTCTTCTTCGTCCTACAAAGGCACTCTAAAAAATTATACCAGAATACTGCCGGGCGGGTGATACTCGCTTCTCCCCGCTTGTCGGCAGCCGACGGAGGAGAGGAATTGAAGACGGTGGAAACTGAGGTGCTGACGACCTGCCTCACCGGGAAATGAAGTCGCAACCTGCTGACCCTTGGTTCAGCACCTCTTCGCTCATTGACTTGTGATCACCGGTTGCAACAGGCGATTGGCCAGCGGCTCGTTCAACAACTGCTGGCGTTGCTGCTCTGTCATTTTCGCCCGGGGCCGTGCCCCGAATTCACCCGGAATGCCTCGTTCGTTCATGAGCACGGTGAAGCAATCGGTGCCATACTGAATCAACAACCGCTGCAACGCAGACAGGTCACGCTGGTAGGCCAACGC